>JAQUZH010000090.1 GCA_028691445.1 Bacteroidales bacterium
AGCGATCGAAAGAATAAAGGAAATAATTTAAAACGAAGAAACGATCAATATAGAATCATTAGGCTTAAAAGGGGTGCCGGCCACACGCTCGTTAGTCATCAGTGGTCCGTGTAGTGCGGAGACTGAAGAACAGGTAATGACTACTGCGAAAGCATTGGCAGCCAGAGGTGTTAAGATCTATAGAGCCGGCATCTGGAAGCCGCGTACCAAACCGGGCGGATTTGAAGGAGTCGGAGCTGCCGGGCTGCCTTGGTTGCAGCGCGTACAAAAAGAGTTGGGCATGCTGGTTGCCACCGAAGTGGCTACTGCCAAACATGTCGAAGAGTGTCTGGCGCATGGCATCGACATCCTGTGGATTGGGGCTCGTACCTCTGCCAATCCGTTTTCGGTGCAGGAGATTGCCGATGCGTTGAAAGGAGTGGATATTCCGGTGCTGATCAAGAACCCGGTCAATCCCGATCTTGAGTTGTGGATCGGTGCCATTGAGCGTCTTCAAGGAGCCGGAATCCATCGGATCGGTGTGATACACCGTGGGTTTAGCTCGTTTGACAAGAAGATCTATCGCAACCTTCCACAGTGGCATATCCCCATCGAACTGCATCGCCGTATGCCCGACCTGCCTATGTTTTGCGATCCGTCGCATATTGGAGGCAAGCGCGAACTGATTGCCCCGCTGTCGCAGCAAGCCATGGATTTGAATTTCGACGGACTGATTATTGAGTCGCATTGCACTCCGGACAAGGCCTGGAGTGATGCCGAACAACAAGTTACCCCGGATATTCTGAGCTATATCATCAGTTTGCTGGTGATTCGCGATACGATCCAGACCACAGAAAGCCTGAGCGAGCTTCGTCGGCAGATAGATGAAGTGGACAACGAACTGCTCGCAACGATTGCCAAACGTATGCGCATCTCCAAAGAGATCGGTCAATACAAAAAAGAACATTCCATGTCTATCCTGCAAGCTGCCCGTTACGATGAGATCATTGAAAAGGGAGTTATTCAGGGAGGTCTGATGGGACTGAGCAGCGACTTTATGAAGAAACTGCTGGTTGCCATCCACGAAGAGTCTGTGCGAGTACAGATGGATATTATGGGACAAAAATAATTGATAAGATGAGAATATTAGTTTTAGGAGCCGGTAAGATGGGCACTTTCTTTGTGGATGTGCTCAACCAACATCACGAAGTAGCACTGTTTGACACCGATGAGTCGCGTCTACGCTTTGTATATAACACCATTCGCATGACCAAACCGGAAGAAATTACCGATTTCAAGCCCGAACTGGTATTAAATGCCGTTACGTTGAAATATACGATTCAGGCCTTTGACACCGTGTTGCCCTATCTGACCCCCGATTGTATCCTTTCCGATATCGCTTCGGTGAAGACCGGATTGAAAGCCTATTACGAGAAGAGCGGCCATCGCTTTGTATCCACCCACCCGATGTTTGGACCTACTTTTGCCTCCTTGTCTGATCTCAGCAAGGAGAGTGCAGTGGTCATTTCTGAGAGCGATCATCTGGGAAAAGTGTTTTTCAAAGATCTCTATCTCTCTTTAAAGCTCAATATCTTTGAGTACAGTTTTGACGAACATGACTTGACGACGGCCTATTCGCTTTCCATTCCTTTTGCCTCCACGTTGGTGTTTGCCTCTGTGATGCGACATCAGGATGCACCGGGCACGACTTTCAAACGTCACATGGCTATCGCCCGCGGATTGCTTTCTGAAGATGATTTCCTGCTGACTGAAATTCTTTTCAATCCCAATACGCCGCATCAGATCGAAAAGATCCGCCACGAGTTGGGCGCTCTCCTCCAACTGATTGAGGCGAAGGACACCGAAGGAATGCAGCAGTTTCTGAAGAAGGTGCGCAAGAATATCGAGTAAGCACAGAAGGGGAAAGCGGATCGTTTTCCCCTTCTTTTTTCCCTTTCCCACAAGCTGTATTCAGTGATACGGCAGACGGAGAAAAAACGTCCGTATCTTTGTAGCGTTTCACCTCTGTGAAACGGAGAAAATGTCCTGATGAAATCAAAAAGTTTGCCGTATATCTTTCCGAAGCCTTCCGTATCTTTTTCAGATGGCATACGCAACCCCTTTGGACGCCCCGTTTATCCCCTTCCGTTTGCTTGTACATCCCTCCCGGAACCGCCCTCGTTTTTTTTTTTTTTTATTTTCGTTTTTCAAAAGGGCATACCCCTTGATTTTAATGCACCAAGTGCACCAAGCGTACCGATACAGTATATTGTAGACCGTTTTGCCCTTCTTCGACTTTACTTGCTCCAGGAATAATTGCTCCCATTTTTGCAAGCAATTGGCCTGTTTTGCCCCCTTTTTTGTTTGCCGCAGAGGTTTCCATTGAATCGTTTAGCCCTACTATCACCCTGCTTAATTCTTTTTTTCTTGCTCCCTTCTCCTTATCTCCTTTGAAATCACTACTTTTGCACAAAATATTCGTTTGTATTGGAAATAGAAGAACTCTTACAGGCCTATCTTTCCCATCCGAAGACAGCTGCGGCATGCGCTGTTTTGCAAGATGAGGCTCTTCGTCATGTCCAGCTGAAAGGTTTGGCAGGTTCGGCGGGGGCGATGGTTGCCGCTGCTCTGTTTCGTCAAACCGGTCGCTCCTTTGTATGGGTCATGAACGACGCCGAGGAGGCAGGCTATTTCTATCACGACCTCACGCGCCTCTGTGGCAATGAGAATGTGTTGTATTTTCCCTCTTCCTATCGCCGTTCGATCAAATACGGACAGTTGGATGCCGGCAATGAGATCATGCGCACGGAGTTACTCAGCCGTGCCAAAGGGGAAGGGGAGTCGCTGCTGGTCGTAACCTATCCCGATGCCATTGCCGAGAAGGTGATTTCGCACGACGAACTGATGAAAAACACCATTCGTATTGCAGCCGGCGAACAGCTGGATCTTCATTTTCTGCAGGAGGCGTTGTATGAGTATGGTTTTGAGCGGGTGGATTATGTCTATGAGCCCGGACAATATGCTGTGCGAGGCAGTATCATTGACATTTTCTCTTTTTCCAACGAACTCCCTTACCGTGTCGATTTCTTTGGCGATGAGGTTGAGACGATCCGTACTTTTCATGTGGAGACGCAGCTCTCCGAGTCCAGTCAGACCCAGATCAATATCGTTCCCACTTTATATAATAAAGAGAAGGAGGGGATATCCTTTCTTCGTTTTTTGCCAGACAAGACCCTTTTGGGTTTTCGCGACTTCCTTTGGGTGAAAGAACGGGTGGCCGGCGTTTATTCGGAGGCATCTGCACCGTTCGTTCCTGCGGCGGAAGAACGTACAATTGATCTTTCGGATAAGGTGATCTCAGGTGACGATTTTTTGAGCGATGTGTTGCATTTCAGAAGGGTAGAGATCGCGCACAAAACCTCTGCTGTCGCCCAGGCTGTCATTGAGTATCAGACCTCTTCGCAACCCGGGTTCCGGAAGAATTTTGATCTGGTCAGCGAAGCGTTTCATACCATGCTTCAGGATGGATACACCCTCTATATCTTAAGCGACAGCCGCAAACAGACCGACCGTATCCATGATATCTTTCGCGATCGCGGCGAAGAGGTTCCCTTCCAACCTGTGAAAGGCACCTTGCATGAAGGGTTTTATGATAAAGAGCTTTTGTATTGCTATTATACCGATCATCAGCTTTTTGATCGTTTCCATAAGTACTCGCTGAAATCAGAAAATGCGCGCATCGGCAAGATCGCCCTCTCTCTCAAGGAGCTGAACCAGTTTCAGGAGGGCGACTATGTGGTGCATACGGATCATGGTATTGGAAAGTTCTGCGGACTGATACGCACGGATACCAACGGCAAGATGCAGGAGTTCGTCAAACTGACCTTCAAAGATGATGATATCTTGTGTGTGAGTATCCATGCACTCCATCGACTTTCGAAATACAAAGGGAAAGACGGCGAACCACCACGCATCAGCAAATTGGGCACCGGGGCTTGGGAGCGGATGAAGGAACGTACCAAGTCAAGGGTCAAAGACATTGCCCGTGATCTGATCAAACTCTATTCGCAACGCAAAGAGGAGAAGGGTTTTGCCTACTCGCCCGACAGTTTCATGCAACAAGAACTGGAGGCTTCGTTTATTTATGAAGATACCCCCGACCAGTCGAAAGCAACTGCCGATATCAAAGCTGATATGGAGAGTGATGTACCGATGGATCGTCTGATCTGCGGCGACGTCGGTTTTGGTAAAACAGAAGTGGCCGTTCGCGCTGCTTTCAAGGCGGTCAGCGATAATAAGCAGGTGGCGGTACTAGTGCCTACTACAGTGCTGGCTCTGTAACATTATAAAACGTTTACCGACCGGTTGAAGGATTTCCCGTGCAAGGTCGATTATATCAGTCGGGCGCGCACGGCAACTCAGATCAAGCAGATCAAACAGGAACTGAAAGAGGGTTCGCTCGACATATTGATAGGCACGCACCGCCTCATTGGCAAGGATATCGAGTTTAAAGATCTCGGACTGCTGATCATTGACGAGGAGCAGAAGTTTGGTGTTTCCATCAAGGAGAAGCTTCGGCAGATGAAGGTGAATGTGGATACGATGACTATGTCTGCCACGCCGATTCCCCGCACGTTACAGTTTTCGATGATGGGTGCCCGCGACCTCTCTGTCATTACCACGCCACCGCCCAACCGCTATCCGATCCAGACCGAACTCCATACCTTTAATGAAGAGTTGATAGCCGATGCCATCAATTTCGAGTTGAGCCGCAACGGACAGATCCTTTTTGTGCACAACCGGGTGCAAAATATTTACGAAGTGCAGCGGTTGATCCAACGTCTGGTGCCCGATGCGCGCATACAAGTGGGCCATGGACAACTCGAACCGGAAAAGCTCGAACACCTGCTCGTGGACTTTATCAATCAGGATTTTGATATACTGATTGCCACCACCATCATTGAGTCGGGAATAGATATCCCCAATGCGAACACGATATTTATCAATAATGCGCAGAACTTTGGTTTGAGCGATCTGCACCAGTTGCGCGGAAGGGTGGGGCGCAGCAACCGCCGTGCGTTCTGCTATCTGCTGGCTCCTCCTGTCAATACGTTGTCTGATGATGCGCGCCGACGCTTGCAGGCGATCGAAAACTTCTCCGAACTGGGTAGTGGGATTCATATCGCGATGCAAGATCTGGATATTCGTGGAGCCGGCAATATGCTGGGCGCCGAACAAAGTGGTTTTATTGCCGATATCGGATACGAAACGTATCAAAAGATCTTGCAAGAGGCCGTTTCTGAAATCAAATCCGAACTCTATGCCGAAGTAGAGGAACCGGAAACGACGACGGTTCCATCCAACGAGCGGTTTATGACGCGCGAATGTGTGATTGAGTCTGACTTGGAACTGTTTTTCCCGGAATCCTATATCCCGAGTTCCTCGGAACGCATTATGCTGTACCGCGAACTCGATACAATGGATGCTGAGAAGGATATTACTGCCTTTGAGTTGCGTTTGCACGATCGCTTCGGTAAGATCCCGGAAGAGGGACGCGGCTTGATCAGTTTGGTGCTATTACGGGTCTATGCGCGACAGTTGGGACTCGAAAAAGTGGTCTTGAAGATGGGAAAGATGTATCTCTATTTCTTTTCCGATGCTGACTTCGGCTATTTCCATTCCGACCTTTTCGGACGCATTCTTGCTTACACACAGTCCCACCCCCGTCAATGCCGTTTGCAGGAAAAGAACGGCAAACGATCACTCCTTTTTTCCTCTATTGACACTGTAGATACGGCTACACGCATACTGCGCGAAATGCTCTCTCTGTCAATATAGAAAATGTGCTCTTATTTGCCGAGTTACTTAAATTTTGTAACCTCGCAACCAATTTATCATATATTCACTAAAAAACCGAATTTAAACTGTATCCAGATGTTATAAAAAGTTGAGAAAAACGAATTTACAGTGTCTTGCGTGATAAATTGATTATATTCGCCACAGATTTTAATAACAAAAAGATTTAATGACTATGAGAAAAAAAATGTTTACATTCTTAGTCGCAGGTTTTGCGATGCTTGGCTTCCAGGCAATGGGCCAAGAGGTGAAACAGTCCATGGTGGTTGATTTCGAGGATCCGGAGAACTTTGTGGAAGGTGAAGATGTCACCACAGGTTACGGTTCGTATTCTTGGGAAATCGTCGACAATATGTGGGCTGAAGAAGATTGGGCTGGTGGCGGAGAACCTGCCGATCCTATCAATCAAAGTGCTTACTGTATGCAGGTGGATGTTGTGGGTTCTGTATCTTGGGATGGTCCGAATATTGTATTCCCAAACCCTGTTACAGTGTCTCCGTTAGATCCTTCTACCTGGTTCTTCCACATTCAGATGTTGCTTCCTGAGTTTCAGGTAAAAGGTGGTACATTTGCTTGTAACATCTACAATTCTCCAAATATGGGGAATAGAGATTATATCTCTGATGGTCCTTCCGGTCAGATCAAATATCCGACTGATTACAATGCAATTGACAAACCTAATCAGTGCTGGGTAGAGTTGGATATTGACTTGCGTCCTTACTTTGGTGTTACTTTCTACAGTATTCAGATTCAGGGTGAACGTAACACCGGTGCTGCTACTTGGTATTGCGACAACATCGTGATTGACGACCGTCAGAAGAACTTCAAGGATATTGTCTTAGGTGATCCACAGTCTGTTACAGTAGGAGAAGAAGGTACACAGTACCTGATTTTCTATGCCGGTACTTCTTACTGTATGACTGCTCAGGATAATCCTCCTACAGGTTATGCTCAGTCTGCTTTCACTAAATTTGACCCGGAAATGTACGAAGAAGATCCTACTACAAACTATCAAGTATGGAACGTAAGAAAGTCTGCAATCGGAACTGAAAGAGATTATTATACGATTGACTATGAATATTCTTATCTGTATAACAATGGTCAAACCAGAGCTTTGGATGAAACAGATGCTAAGTACTCTTGGTTCCTGACAAAGAAAACAGGCGATGCTGGTCTTAGATTGTTGAATGCTGCCTCTTGGAAATACATTGCTCCTTCTGTGATCATGGAAGACCTGGAGTTGAAAGCTTCTACGGATTCAATGGCACAATGGGTGTTTATTCCGAATGACAAAGCTGCTATTGATGCATATCTGGCAACTACAGCTGAAGGAGATGCAAATGTGAAGGTGCAGGTGCCTAATGGCGACTACTATATCTTCTATGCAGGTACGAACTACTGTATGACAGATACTCGTCCAATGGTTTGGTGTAAAGTTACCCGTACGCTTGAAGACGGTGTTGAAACTAAGACAGATAGTATGTATATACCGGGTGTACCTCATAATGAGTATAGTAGCGGTCCTAAATTTGGTGCGGTTTATCCACTTGTTTTGAACGAATTTAACGCAACAGAAAACCAACAATGGCAGGTTCAGTATTATTCTGACTTTGTGGATCTGGATCAAACACATACATTCTTTAAAAGAGGTGGTGTGAATGACAAATACGATGAGTTTGGTCTCTACCCATTAGTTACAGAACACATGCATTGGTCAACAAACAACGACTCTACAACCCGTGCGGTTGGTTCTCGTCTGATTACCAGCAAGCCTTATAATATGAACTGGATTGACGTATACGGAGAAAACCAGGTTGTGGAAAATTACATCAGTGTATTCGGTGACAATGCAACGATGATCAATGATGATAACAACCAACAGTGGTTTGTAAAACATATTCCGGTTAACAAAGATGGTATCGCTGCTATCTATCGTCCAAACAACGGTATTCAGGGAACAGCTTTGAAAGCTAAATATGCAGGTGGTGCATTGTATGCAACTCCGAATGCTGACTCTGGAAAAGAATCTGAAAAGAACTACTATTGCTGGAACTTTGTGAAACTGGATGATCCTCGCGTGGCTACTGTTGCGGCTTCACAGGCTTTGGTTGTGAAAGATACCGTATTTGGATATCCGAAGGCTGTAGCTCCTGGTCAATATTACATCCAGTACAGAGGATCTAACCAGGTGTTGACTTACAGTCCGAAGGTAGAAGACAATGTGGATACTGAAGTAAATGAAGCAGTTGCTGCTGCTGCAGTGGCTAAATCATTGTCAACTGACGCTACTACTAAAGCAAATACGCAGGTATGGACTGTTGCTGACGGAGGCAATGGACGCTTTACCGTTTCAACTCCTGACGGAAAACAAATTTATACTCCTAGTGCTGTAGGTAAGGCTCTTCTGCTGAGTGAAGATGACGCTGCTGCTGCTTCTTTGGGTGATAAATTGAAATTATTCCAGGGATTGTATATGGGAACTAGCGATATGGGTCAATATGGCGCATATTCACTGAATGCAGATTCAACAGCTAAGAAGTTCTTTGATCTTCAAAGCCAACAAATGGGTGCTGCTTTGGCAACAACTGCAACTCCTGGTGATTATCCATTCGTATTTGTTCCTGCTGGAAATGAACTGGTAGCCGGTCAACCTCTTCCTGACACCATGTTGGTACAAGAAGGTTACTATTACATCCAGTATGCATTTGCTGCAGACTCATTTGATGTAACTAAGAAGTTTGTACTTTCTCCTGCGGAGAATATTCAAGCGATCAAGACTCCGACTATATTGACTCCTTACGATCCTGCAAAGGCTTGGCAGAAGTGGTATATCGCTCCGATTGCTTATGATACAGCACAGCTTGCTAAAGGTTTAGGCGCAGATTTCTGTAACTACACTATCTTTGCTTCTGCTTCTGTAAAAGATTCTCTGGATGCTGGTTTGACAGTATTGGATATCTTGAAAGATTCACTTTACAATACAACTGCCGGTTATCGTCTGATGGATGACAATGGAACAACGAATGTAGAGGGTGTAGGAGTGAACTATAGCTGGTTCTCATTCAAGTTCTTCGAAAAGGGTGGTTTAGTTGCCTTGAGAAATGCAAGTGGTAGCGGCTTTAACTCTTATGCTGCTGACCATATCAAGAGTACCGTTGGTGGTGTAACTGACAAGAATAATTATGGTGATGGCGAAATTGCAAACCGTAACGAAGCTCGTACCTTCTGCTGGTATTTGATTCCTGCAAATGAAGCTCCGGCATTCAAACCGGTCAGTGAATATGCAACATGGAATCCATTGTATGGCGTTGGTCCATTTACCCCTGAAAGCGAAGAACAAATCTTTGATGGTGCAACAGCTGCTGAAAACGTAACTGTAGAGGATAATATCATTACAATCACAAACGCTGAAGGTGCTGCTATCGAGGTTGCTTCTGTAGACGGAACAATCATTGCTTCTGTTGCTTCTGCTAAAGAAGTTCAGACTATCGCAGTGAACGCTACCGGTATTTATGTTGTGAAAGTAGGCAATGCAGCTGTTAAGGTTGCAGTGAAATAATTCACACGAAATAGTTTCTAAGAGGAGGCTGTCCATTGGACAGCCTCTTTTTTTTACAGGTTTATTCCATCTGAAACTGACCGGTAAGGCGCTCGACCATCCTTATATAGCAATTATCAGGCTTACTTATAATACCTTTTAGCACCATTTTTCTAGAAACTATCCTCTCCAGAAGTTGATGTCTAAGATCGAAACGCCCTACGCTCAACTGTGCTCTGCATATCCTTCCTTGAAACGATGGAAGAACGATATTTAATTTTATTGTGATGTCAAATTTATTCTTTTTACCATAACGTATGTCAATATAAACTTAAATTTTTAGTGCTTATTTCTTTGGTGAAGTAACATAACAGCTCGAAATGTTCTCTATGTCGATAGAAATGAAGAAACATCAATATAAAGTGTTATTATAATTTTACAAAAGACTCCCTGATTCATCATTTATTTCGATAAAACGGCTCTAAACGTGGATTTTCCTGTTATAATACGTTAAATTAGTTGAATTTGAAGTGCTGCGTGTAATATATTGCTTATATTAGCGACGGATTTTAAAAACAAAAAATTTTAATGACTATGAGAAAGAAAATGTTTACATTGTTAGTCGCAGGTTTTGCGATGCTTGGCTTCCAGGCAATGGGCCAAGAGGTGAAACAGTCCATGGTGGTTGATTTCGAGGATCCGGAGAACTTTGTGGAAGGTGAAGATGTCACCACAGGTTACGGTT
>JAQUZH010000091.1 GCA_028691445.1 Bacteroidales bacterium
GTTCCATCGCAATAGCCATCGGCTTTCCACCCTTTCAGGCAGATCTCTTTCCGGTTTTTGAAAAAGTCTTTCACGATATATTGCAGCATATAATTGCCTGTTTGGGTCAATAGCTTCCATTCGCCACTGTTGACATCATTCTGATCTGCTTCCGGATAGTCGGGACGGGGAAATACGTTCCACTGGTTTTGGTACAGTTTGCTCTTCCACCAAGCACCGGGAGGTCCGAAGTTTACGACGCGAAACTGTTTGGCTACTAATTCCGAGGCCCATCTGTAATCACCGTTATAGTTGCCGAGATCAGTGTAGTAGACGATGCATTTCTGCGCGATGCTATTGTCAAGACACCAGGCAGATGCTAATGTGGCACATTGTCCGCCGATGTTGATAATGACCGGCAGATCGGGATTCTTTTTATAGTAGTCGTTGATCAGTTTGACGTACAGATGAGCTCCTTTCGATTGCTTTTCTTCTCCGGCCTTTTCATCAGGGGCTTCTGTCCCGATGGTGATAGGTGGGATGCGTTTCATGTCAATGCCCCCTTTTCGGGCATTCTCCATGGCTTCATGGGCTGTTTGTATCCATTCTTCACCCCAATAGAATTTCCATTTTTCGGCATACAACGGGGTGAGTATCTGCGCGACCAGGTTCATTTTCTTCAAACTGGCCATGGCAAACATCCACTCGTCATCGATGACATCGTCGTACACATCGTTGTCGTAGATCACAGGGTTATGGACCTTTTTGCCCTCTTTTACTGTAATCCCATGGATATACAGCCCTTGCGGGAAACCGGGGCGATCGATGCCCCAATCTCCGATCTGGAGTGGTTGGCTCCACTCTGTGGTCTGTGGATTCCACTGTGCCGGTTCAAAGGAAAAGAGATTCATACCAGACTGTAACACGGTAATGATACAGCCTAATACGAATCTCTTTACTCCTTTTGTGATGACCGTTTGCAATGTGATTATTTTCCGATTCGCTTCACTTCAAAACCGATTCCCCTCAGCTGTTTTGCATTCAGAATGTTTCTTCCGTCAAAGACAAAGGCCGGTTTGTACATATCTTCGTAGATCTGTTTCCAGTCGTACGAGCAGAATTCATCCCATTCCGTCAGTACGGCAATCGCATGTGCGTTTTGTAGCGCTTCATACGGGTCTGTGTGCACGGTGACAAGCGAACGGATCTCTTCCTTGCTGAGCGGCTCGCCCATACACTCACAGCTACCACTGTTGCGACGGTGAGTTTGTAGATATTCAAGATCTTCATATACCCGTTCGGCGGATACTTTCGGGTCGTAGATATGGATCTGTGCGCGGTCTTGCATCAAATCGTCGGCTACATAGATGGCGGCAGATTCGCGGGTATCGTTCGTGTCCTTTTTGAATGCCCATCCTAAGAAGGCTATCTTCTTGCCGGAAACGGTGTTGAATAAAGAGTCGATGATCTGTTGAGAGAAACGGCGTTTCTGATAGTCATTCATCTTAATCACCTGATCCCAGTATTCGGCTACTTCCGGCAGATTGAAATGACGGCAGAGGTAGACCAGGTTCAGGATATCTTTCTGGAAACAGCTTCCACCATAACCGACCGACGCTTTCAGAAACTTATGACCGATGCGGCTGTCTGCTCCAATAGCCCGGGCTATTTCATCTACATCGGCACCGGTGCGTTCGCATAAGGCGGAGATGGAATTGATGCTGGAGATACGCTGAGCCAGAAATGCATTGGCTGTCAGTTTGGAGAGTTCGCTGCTCCATACGTTGGTCTGCAATATCCTTTCACGAGGCACCCAACGCGCATAGACCGCCGTCAGGGTTTCAATCGCCTCCAATCCATCGGGTGTCATATCGCCCCCAATCAGCACACGGTCGGGATTGAAAAGATCCTGAATAGCGGTGCCTTCGGCAAGGAACTCCGGATTGGAAAGTACCTGAAACTTCAACCCGTTGGAGTTGTTGCTCAGGATGGTCTTGATAGACTCGGCGGTGCGTACCGGCAAAGTCGATTTTTCCACGACAATCTTATTGCCTTCTGCATTGTTGGCAATCTGACGGGCACACAGTTCGACGAACTTCAAGTCGGCTGCCATGTTTTTGCCAATACCGTAGGTCTTGGTCGGTGTGTTGACCGAGATAAAGATAATGTCCGCATCGCGGATACCTTTGTTTACATCGGTGGAGAAAAATAAGTTTCGGTTGCGTGCCTCTTTGACAACTTCGGCAAGCCCCGGCTCATACACGGGTAATTTGCTCAGATCTTCATCGTTCCATTCTGCAATCCGTTTGGGATTAATATCCACAATGGTTACTTCGATATCCGGACACTTCGCTGCGATCACAGCCATAGTCGGTCCACCAACATATCCGGCACCAATGCATGTAATTTTCATCGTTACTCTGTATTATTTCGTTTAAAATTATATTCCTACATCTCTCGCTTTCCGTCTACTTTTGTCAGGAAGAGCCTTAGGCTGTGCAAAGTAATAGATTATTTTTATTTTTCAGGCATCTTTTGACTGGAAAATAGTCCTCTTTGCCATTAACAAAAGGATACTCATTTTCGATAGTGGCAGCTCTTTCCCTTGCCGTACAGGTAAAAGAGTGTACACAGTGATACGCTTTTGAATAAGAAGCAGTGAAGATTAATCGGACAAAATGGCGTATTTCAAGTTCTTTTTGTTACTTTTGCACACAAGCTTCGATTAGAAAGAAAGAGATTAAAAAGAAAAAGATATGGGGAAAGATACTTTATTAGGTAAAACGCTGACTGAGATTCAGTTAATTGTAAAAGAGCTGGATATGCCGGCATTTTCTGCGAAGCAAATAGCGGATTGGCTTTATAAGAAAAAGATAACCTCTATCGATGAGATGACTAATCTCTCTGTCAAACAGAGGCTACTACTCAATGAAAAATATGTAGTAGGTGCTGTTAAACCATCGGATGCGCATCATTCAAACGATGGAACGATCAAATATCTGTTTAACGTAGGAGATAAAGGGGCGATCGAAACTGTCTATATTCCGGATGAGGAGCGTCATACGCTTTGTGTCTCTTCACAGGTAGGGTGTAAGATGGGCTGCGTTTTTTGTATGACAGGCAAACAAGGGTTCAATGGGAATCTTTCCGCTTGTGAGATCATCAATCAGATGCAATCCATAAACGAGGCATCTCTCTTGACAAATGTGGTGTTTATGGGCATGGGCGAACCGATGGATAATATCGACGAGGTGTTGAAGGTCATTGAGATCATGACTGCCTCGTATGGATATGCATGGAGTCCGAAGCGGATTACAGTATCAACCATCGGACTGCTTCCGGGACTGAAACGTCTGCTTGCCGAGAGTGATTGTCATGTGGCTATCAGTCTGCATAATGCCAAAACTGCCGAACGTCTGGCTCTGATGCCGGTTGAAAAGGCTTATCCGCTTGTACAGGTGTTGGAAGAGATACGTAAATATGACTTCAGTCATCAACGCCGTGTCTCTTTTGAATATATCATGTTTAAAGGAGTAAATGATACTCCTCAACATGCCAAAGTCTTAAAACTGTTGCTCAAAGGTCTGTTGTGTCGCGTGAATCTGATACGCTATCATGCGATACCCGGCGTCGAACTGGAATGTTCGGATGAGTTGACCATGATTAATTTCCGTGACGCGCTGACGGGTGGAGGTATTATCAGTACCATCCGTTCGTCCCGAGGCGAAGATATATTTGCGGCCTGTGGCATGCTTTCGACTGAGAAACTGAACCAAAAATAGAAGAACAATGAAAAAGATTACGTGCTTATTGCTTTTTGTACTTTCTCTTGCAACGTTATTCTCTTGCAAGGATAAGTCCAATCCATTGTTGCCACGTGCGACAGGAATTCCTTTTGAGCTGTTGGTTGTCATGGATAAAGCTCAATGGAATGCGCCGGCAGGTCGTACTTTGTTTGATATATTAAATGCGGATGTGCCCGGTTTGCCGCAATCTGAGCCCCAATTCAGACTCTCTTATACACCGCCGGATCGGTTTAAAAACATCTACATGTCGGTACGAAGTATTGTGATTGCCAATATCGACCCGCACCAATTTACAAAGGCAAAGATGACGTATGAAAAGCAGGTGTGGGCCAACGGACAACTCGTGTTAACGATCAATGCCCCGAATGCTTCCAGCTTTCAACAGTATGTCTTGATGCATGAGAAGAGTATCGTCAAACTGTTTGTCGATAATGAATTGGAGCTGTCGAAGAAGAACATCGAAAAGAAGCATAATAAGGATTTTTCAAAACGTCTGAAAGCTCATCTCGATGTGGAGATGTGTATCCCAACGGCCTTGAAAAAGTATAAGAAGGCGGAGGGCTTCTTCTGGACCTCTAATGTGACAGGCAAAAAGAGACAAGATATTGTGGTCTACGCTTATCCGTACACTGATAGAGAAACGTTTACGGTGGACTATCTGATTCGCAAAAGAGACTCTGTGATGAAAGCAAATATGCCGGGTGGTCCGGAAGGTTCTTTCATGGGTACGCAGCAGGCATGGATACCCGATTCGTCGGTGGTGTCTGTGGACGGCAAGTATTGCATGGAGCTTCGCGGACTCTGGGAAGTGGTCGGCGATAATATGGGTGGACCGTTTGTCAGTCATACGCAGATCGACGAACTGAATAACCGGGTTGTCACAGTGGAGGCTTTTGTCTATGAGCCGACCGGAAAGAAAAGAAACTTGATGCGGATATTGGAATCTGCCTTGTATACGGTTAAAATGCCTGTCAAAGAAGAACCAAAAGGAGTAGAGAATGGGGCTGAGGTGATCGTATCGGACAGCGTGAAATAAGTATAACTTTTGAATCAAAAAAATGGAAGAAAGAAAAGCAAGAATTGCCATCACGCATGGTGATTTCAACGGTATAGGATATGAAGTAATTCTGAAAGCTATGGAAGAACCTCATCTTCAGAATATCTGTACGCCGATATTGTACGGATCGATGAAGATTGCTTCGTATTATAAAAAGCTGCTGGAAATAGAAGGTGTCACTTTTAATTTGATCAATAATCCGGCAGAGGCGTTGCCCCGCCGCTTGAATATTATCGACTGTGTGCCTGAAGATTTGAAAGTAGAGTTTTCTAAATCAACACCCGAAGCGGGTATGGCTGCTTTTAAAGCACTTGAAAGGGTGATGGAAGATATACGTAACCGGCAGATTGACGCGTTGGTGACGGCTCCTATCAACAAGAATAACATTCAATCAAAAGAGTTTGTTTTTCCGGGACATACCGAATATCTGCAACAGTCGGCGGCTGCTAAAGGACAGAAAGCTCTGATGATTCTTTGCAGCGAAGGGCTTCGTGTGGCATTGGTAACCGGTCATGTGGCGGTATCGCAGATTGCTTCCTCTCTGACAGTCGAAAACATCTTACAGAAGATTCAACTGTTTAATCAAAGTCTGCGGTATGACTATGCGATCGTTCGTCCGCGTATTGCTGTCTTGGCATTGAACCCTCATGCCAGCGACGGCGGACTGATCGGCGATGAGGAACGGTTGGTGATTAACCCGGCTCTTCAAGCAGCCAAAGAGAAGGGACTGTTGGTTTTTGGACCTTATCCCGCGGATGGTTTCTTTGGCTCAGGTAATTATAAAAAATTTGATGGCGTATTGGCCATGTATCACGATCAGGGGTTGGCTCCTTTTAAAGCTCTGTCCATGGAAAGTGGCGTGAACTTTACCGCCGGATTACCTTTCGTGCGTACCTCGCCGGCGCATGGCACTGCTTACGATATTGCAGGTCAGGGTATTGCTTCGGAAGACTCTTTCCGTCAGGCGTTGTATATGGCTGTGGATGTTGTAGCAAACAGGGAACAGTATTATAAAAGTCATAAAAATCCGTTACGCAAACAATATTATGACAGAGGGGGAGGTTCGGATGATCTGAACCTGACCGCTGAGGATGATAAAGATCGTGTATAAGGAAGTAAGAAAAAGAATGAATCATGGCAAAACCGGATATTCAACAGATAAAACAACGCTTTGGAATTATTGGTACTGCTCCTGCGCTGAATCGGGCAATTGATATTGCATTACAGGTTGCATCTACTGATCTTTCTGTCCTGATAACCGGAGAGAGTGGGGTGGGAAAGGAGTTCTTTCCTCAAATTGTGCATCAGTTCAGCTACAGGAAGCATGGCTCCTATATTGCGGTCAACTGTGGCGCTATTCCTGAAGGTACCATTGACTCCGAACTGTTTGGTCATGAGAAGGGCTCTTTTACAGGTGCTCTGAATGACCGGAAAGGCTACTTTGAAGTGGCTGACGGTGGAACTATTTTTCTGGATGAGGTGGGGGAACTGCCATTGCCTACTCAGGCTCGTCTGCTTCGCGTACTCGAGTCCGGAGAGTTTATCAAGGTGGGTTCTTCCAAGGTACTCAAAACAAATGTGCGGATAGTGGCAGCCACCAATATGGTCATGAATGAGGCTGTTTCTACGGGAAGGTTTCGGGAAGATTTATATTATCGTCTGAATACTGTGCCTATCCATGTGCCTGCCTTGCGCGAGCGTGGTCAAGATGCGGCTCTGTTGTTCAGAAAGTTTGCGAGCGATTTTGCGGAAAAATACAGGATGCCTGTCATGCAATTGACTGAGGAGGCCAAGTCCTTGTTGGTCTCTTACCGCTGGCCGGGAAATATTCGCCAACTCAAGAATATCACCGAACAGATATCAATCATTGAAGAGGAACGGGAGGTGACTGCCGAGATGCTAAAGATGTATTTGCCTGCTGATAACTCGCAATATTTGCCGACATTCTTGGGCCACCAGAGTGATAGGGGCAAGGTCTTTGGCAGTGAACGGGAGATCTTATATCAGGTGTTGTTTGATATGAAAAAAGATGTCAATGACCTGAAGGCGTTGGTGAATGAACTTATGAATGGAGGAACTGTCGAACCGGGGGACGCATCTCCGGTCGGTAGTTTTGAAGATCTACGTCGTGTGCCGGTGGTTCAGACGTATCCTTCTCTGCATCCGAATGCTCCTATCAAAAATGAGCTGAAAGAGGCTGCTGAATATATTGAAGAGACGCTTTCGCTGGAAGAAGTAGAAAAAGAGATGATTAAAAAAGCCCTGGATCGTCATCACGGTAAACGTAATAAGGCGGCATCGGATCTGAAGATTTCCGAACGTACATTATATAGAAAGATAAAGGAATATGGGTTGGAGTAGATCAAAATACCGGATAGCCGGTTGGGTAGGTGGCATGCTGTTTCTTTGCAGTGTCATATCTTGTACCGTGTCGTATAAGTTTAACGGAGCATCCATCGATTATCTGAAGGTGAAGACGATCACGATTGATGAATTTACGAATCAGGCTCCGCTGGTGTATGCCCCCCTCTCCCAGGTCTTTACCGAAAAGCTGAAAGATACGTATGTTACTCAGACCCGTCTGAAGTTTGTGAAAGAGGGAGGGCACTTGAGTCTGAGTGGTCAGATTACCGGCTACGAACTAACTCCGCAGGCAGTCAAACAGGATGCGTATGCCTCAGAGACCCGGTTGAAGATCACTGTGCGTGTCAACTTTGCAAATAGTACCAACTCTGAGGAGGACTTTGAAAAACTTTATTCCGCTTATCGGGACTTTTCAAACGAACAAATGATCACAGATGTGCAGGATCAGCTGATTCAGGAGATCTGTGATGAAATTGCTGATCTGATATACAACGATACCGTAGCAAAATGGTAACTTATCGTGACTAGTAAAGAGCTTATAAAATATCTTGTTAACCCCGATCTTCTGTCAGAAAGCACCGTTGCTGTCTTGCAGGAGATGCTGGATGAGTATCCCTATTTTGAGGTGCTTCGGATGCTTTATCTCAAGAATCTTTCTTTGATACGCGATCTCCGTTTTTCCGGCGAACTAAAAAAAGCGGCTTTGCTTCTTTCGGACCGTACCTTGCTATTCCAATTGATACATGAAAAAGTATCTCCTTTTGCCCTTTCTTCTCAGAGCCGAACTGAAAAGGATCGTACGCTGGTCCTGATTGATGCTTATTTTGCCGGTAAAGAGGATGGGATGCAAAATGAGTCCATGCAGCTGGATGATCTTCTCTCCGGCTTTTCGTTCGAGGCAACGACGGAAGTGTTGAATGAACAACTCTCTGCGGCGGAAGAATCGCCCGCTCTGCCGATGAAACATCAGGATCTGATCGATCATTTCCTGGAGGAAGTTCGTACTTCGTCGGATGTGCTTTATCCATTCAGCGACTCTCCTGAAGATGAAGAACCCATTGCTCCTCCTGTCTTTGATGAATCAATTACCGGCAGTGAGTCTTATTTTACCGAAACATTGGCGCATATCTATATCAAACAGCAACGGTATGATCGTGCCCTTGAGATCGTTCGTGAGTTGTATCTCAACTATCCCGAGAAGAGTCTTCATTTTGCCGCGTTGATGGATTATCTGGAAGAGCAGATCGCCGCTACCGACAAACGGAACTAAAAGAGCTGTATATTATTGAAAAAGGATTACTCAACTTCCTTTTGGCTATTTTCCTGCCTCCTTTTCAATTTTTTATTCAAAATAATAGGGTGGTTACAGAAATAATGTGTAATATTGTGTTTTGGACTGCGTAGCTTTCAAACAAGGGGATAGTAAGTGGCCTTTCCATCTGTAATGCTTCGCATGCTGAATTAGTTTTGAACGTCTTTACTAACGATTAAATACAATAACTATGAAATTTGAATTGCCAAAGTTACCGTATGAAGCAGATGCATTAGCACCTGTTATCAGTGCCGAGACGATTGGTTTCCATTATGGGAAACATCATCTTACCTATGTGAATAATCTGAACAATTTGCTGGTAGGCACCAAGTTTGAAAACGAGACTCTTTTGACCATTGTCACGCTATCAGAAGGTGCAATATTCAACAATGCCGCTCAGATATGGAACCACACTTTTTACTTTGAGGGTTTTGCGAAAGAGGGTACGGGTGGTAAGCCGGACGGTGAGCTCTACAAAGCTATCGTTGCAAAATGGGAGAGCTTTGAAAACTTTCAGAAAGAATTTGTAGCAGCCGGAGCTTCCTTGTTTGGCTCGGGATGGGTATGGCTGGCAAAGAGTAAAGAGGGTAAGCTTGAGATATTGAAAGAGAGCAATGCCGGTAATCCGATCACAATCGGATATAAACCAATCCTCACTTTTGATGTATGGGAACATGCCTATTATATCGATTATCGCAACAGAAGGGTAGATCATCTGAATGATCTTTGGAGAATCGTAAACTGGAATGTTGTCAACAAACGGTTTTGAATATACAGTTGAAAAAATCGCAGGTTATATTTGAATTATCCGGAAAATAGTGTTTACTTTGCAGCGCAAATGAAATTTTCATCTGATTTTGCAGTAACAATAAATAAAACAGAATACTACAATGTATATTTTTTTAATTGCCCTTGTGTTGTTGGCGTCACTGTTGATGGTGCTGATCGTTTTAGTTCAGAACTCTAAAGGAGGTGGCCTTGCTTCCGGTTTCTCTTCAAATAATCAGTATATGGGTGTTCGTAAGACAACCGACTTTCTGGAGAAAGCAACTTGGGTTTTGGCTGCTGCAATGTGTGTGTTGAGTTTGATGGCGTCCGCTTTTGTGCCAAAAGATACCGTTTCAGGAAATGAATCAGAATTGAAAGAACAGATCAATAACGCAGTTAAAATAGATCCGAATATTGTCGCTCCAAACTTTGGTGAAGAAAATAAGGGTGATGCGAATGCAACCTCAACTGAAGCTACTGAAACTCCAGCAACACCTGCTGCTACTCCTGCAGAAACACCAGCTGCATCAGAGAAGAAATAATAACAGAGATTTCCTCGTTGAATACATAAAGAAGGCTGATCATACGATCAGCCTTCTTTATGTATGTATATCTCCCGCTTAGTGGGAAAAAGGAACCGTATATTTCTCCGGTTTCTGTGTGCCGTACTGTTGTCAGGCACATTGAAAGGGCTCTTGCCCGCAATGGTCTAATCTACGTCGTGTTACAGAGCAACGGAAGAGAAGAGTTTCTTCCATTTCCGCTGTGCCAATAGTATCAATGTAATCAGCAA
>JAQUZH010000092.1 GCA_028691445.1 Bacteroidales bacterium
CATCAAACTCTTTGACACGCCTCTCCTGATTGGGATAAACTGGCTTTTTATGGTCTATAGTTCGGCTGCTATCGTGGAGAAGTGGAGGCTTCCTCGTCTTCTGAAGATAGCTGCGGCGGCTTCGCTGATGGTGGTGTATGATCTTGTGTTGGAACAGTCGGCGCCCAGACTGGATATGTGGCATTGGCAGCAGGAGGTGATTCCTCTTCAGAACTATGGGGCATGGTTTGTGCTGTCACTGCTTTTCCAAGGTCTGCTTCCGCTTTGGGGTGTCCGGATTCACAACAGGTTGGCTCTGCTTATCATGGGGTGCCAAATCCTCTTTTTTCTTCTTTTATTTGTGCTCTTCCAATGGATGCCGTGATGATTAAAGCGAAACATAATGGGTTGGTCTGCCCTTTTTTTAAGTGGTATGCGGGTTTCATCATCAAGAGACACTATGGCACGGTGCGTATCGTGGGCGAGTTTACGGATCGAGAGCTTCCTGTGTTGCTTTTGTCTAATCACATCAGTTGGTGGGATGGCTTTTGGGCGATGTATATCAATCAGAAGGTGTTGCATCGGAAGTTTCATTTTATGATGCTCGAGAAACAGTTGCGCAAGTACTGGTTCTTTCGTTATACGGGTGGCTTTTCGGTTCGCAAGCAGTCGAAAAGCGTGGTGGAGAGTCTGAATTATGCGGCCGAGTTGCTGACGAAGAACGAAAATATGGTGCTGCTCTTTCCGCAAGGGGAGATTCATTCGCTTCATAATCAGAATATAACGTTTGAAAGAGGGGTGGAGCGTCTGCTGATGAACAAGGAAAAGGGGGTTCAGATGCTGTTTTTAGTCAATTTGGTTGATTATTTCTCGCATCGCAAACCGGGGATCTATTTGTATCTTCGGGAGTATACGGAGGGTGCTTTTGATCTGGCCGCCATCGAACAGAGTTATCGTGCGTTTTATGCGGAGGCGGTGGGTAAACAAAGTACATTGAATCGGAATCCATGAGCTATCTGGCCTATTGTATCGTTGCATTCACGTGGATTCAACTTTTGGTTGCTCTTCTGAATGCGGTGTCTGCGAGGAGGCGGCAAACGGCTCTTGGTAGCTATCAGGGGGTGGTGTCGGTGCTAATTCCTGCCCGCAACGAAGAGGATACGATTGGGCTGCTGCTGTCGGACTTGCAACGGCAGGAGGACCTTGAGCTGGAGATCCTGGTGTTTAATGATCTTTCGACTGATGATACGATGGGGGTTGTGACTCGGTGTGCGCAAAGGGATTCGCGTGTCCGACTCGTAAATTCGGAGGGCTTGCCTGCGGGTTGGCTGGGGAAAAACTATGGCTGCCACTCGTTGGCGCAAAGGGCGAAGGGGGACTATCTGCTCTTTCTGGATGCGGATGTGCGACTGAAGGAGGGGGTGATTGCGGAGGCGGTGGCTTTGGCTGAAAAGGGTCAAACGGGCTTGCTTTCGATCTTTCCCTCTCAAATCATGCGAAGCGTGGGCGAGTATCTGACGGTGCCGATCATGAACTATATCTTGTTGACGCTCTTGCCGCTGATGCTGGTGCGCAGGTCGTCATTTGCCTCGCTGGCTGCTGCCAATGGTCAGTTTATGTTGTTCAAAAGGGATCGGTATGTGGAAACAAGGCCTCATGAGGTGTTCAAAAACAGCCGGGTGGAAGACATCGAGATGGCCCGCTATTTGAAGGAGCGAAAGATTGCTGTGGCGTGTCTGTTGGGCGACGAGAGAGTAACGTGCCGTATGTACACCGGGTTTAACGATGCGGTGAATGGCTTTTCAAAGAATGTGATTCACTTTTTCGGAAACTCATGGGGTGCTGCTGTCGCGTTTTGGCTGGTGACTTCCTTCGGCTTTCTGGTTGTGCTCAGCATACTGCCCACTGTGGTGGGCTGCCTCTTTCTGGTGGCGGTGGTGGCTACCCGTGTCGTGGTTTCTGTGGCCAGCAAACAAAATGTGTGGCTCAATGTACTGTTGCTCATGGCTCAACAGTGTGTGCTGGGGTATCTGATATGGAAAGCCATCGTGTATTCATATAACGGTCAACTGAAATGGAAAGGAAGATCTATCTGATAGTGGTTTGGGGTGTGCTGTGCAGTTTGGCGAGTGCCGTAGCTTCACCTAAAAGCGACATCTATCAGGCGTATGTCAGCAACAATATGACTCTTTGGAAAAAGACCATCGATCGGATGAATCTACAAAATCCGAAGAGCGATGAACTGCGTATCGAACTGCTCAATTATCAGTATGGGTACATCGGTTGGTGTATGGGTAAGAAGAGGCACAAAGAGGCGGAGAGCTACATCGAACTGGGGCAAAAGAGTCTGCAGATCCTGGAAAAGAGGGGGACGTATGCGTCGATGGTTCAGGCGTATAAGTCTGCTTTTTATGGCTTTCATATTGGAATTAATCTGCTGAAAGCGCCATTTATTGGCCCAAAAAGTGTAGCTTGCGCCCAATTGGCGATGAAAGAGGATCCGCAGAATCCTTACGGCTTTATTCAATATGCCAATGCGCAGTTTTATATGCCCTCGGTTTTTGGCGGTTCGAAGAAGAGTGCGTTGGCTTATTATCGGAAAGCGGAGCTGCTGATGGAGAGTGATCGCACTAAGGGAATGGGCGATTGGAATTATTTGAGTCTGCTGGCCATGATTGCGAAGACGTATGTCGAACTGAAGGATATCGATCGGGCGAAAGGGTATTATGAAAAGATATTACACATAGAACCGGATTTCTTGTGGGTGAAAAACGAACTGTATCCCAGTGTTGTCGGGAAATGATGTGGAAGGTGTTACTTAATAGAACTAACTCATGAATAAAAGTGTATTGATCGTCGGTGCCGGTATCGGTGGTTTGGCTACTGCGTTGCGATTGGCCAAAAAGGGCTACAAGGTGGAGATCGTGGAGAAAAACGGACAAGCCGGCGGACGCTTGAATCAAATAAAGAAAGATGGCTTTACCTTTGATACGGGTCCCAGCTTTTTTAGTATGTCGTTTGAGTTTGAGGAGTTTGCACGCGAGTGTGGGATAGAGCTTCCGTTTAAGTACGTGGCATTGGATCCGCTCTATTCGGTCCACTTTAGCGATAATCCCCAGACGTTCTTTCTGCATAAGGATATCCAAAAGCTGGCGGAACAGTTTAAGGACGTCGAACCGGACTTTGAAGAGAAAATGAGGAACTATCTGGCGAAGTCGGGTGCTTTGTTTCATGATACGGTCGATCTGGTCATCAAACAGAATTTCGATTCTGTGTGGGCCTATCTCTGGACGTTGATGCGGGTAAACCCGGTCCATCTGCCTGTTTTGTTTCGTACTTTCTGGCAGGAGGTGAAGCGCCATTTTACTTCGCAAGAGGCTCGTCAGATCGTTTCGCTGGTGGCTTTTTTCTTGGGTCGTACCCCTTTTGATACGATGGCTATCTATACGCTGCTCTCTTACACGGAGTTTAAACACGATGGCTATTACAATGTGGAAGGGGGAATGTATCGGATCGTGGAGGGGATCCTCAGCGAACTGAAGAAAGAGCAGGTTCAGATTACCTACAATACTGAAATAGTGGATTATGTGGCGAAAGGAGGTCGACTGGAGTGTGTCGTGGACAATCTTGGCAAGAGATGGAGCGCCGATGTCGTGCTGATCAATGGCGATGCGGCCGTGTTTAGAAGCAGGGTGTTTAAACGGAAGAAGTATGCGGTGGAAAAGCTCGATCAGATGACTTGGACGATGGGCTACCTCACTTTTTATATCGGTGTGAAATGTAAACTGCCGCAGGTCAATCACCATAATTACTATGTAGGGTCCAACTTCGAGGAGTATGCCAACGGTATCTTGGAACATCCGGATACGCTGGAAAAGCCTTACTATTATGTCAATGTGCTCTCCAAATACAATGAGGAGTGTGCTCCGGAGGGGTGCGAAAGTCTGTTGTTTGTTTGCCCGGTGCCCAATCTGCTGCACAAACCGAATTGGGATGATAAAGAGGAGATTGTGGATAGTATCCTTGCCGATTTTTCCCAACGTATCGGTAAAGAGTTGACTGCTGAGATCGTTTCGAAGACGATCTACACGCCGCTGGAATGGGAAAAACAGTTTAATCTGCACCGAGGTAGTGGCTTGGGTTTGGCGCACAACATGAATCAGATTGGGGCGTTTCGTCCGTCCAATTTTGATGAAAAGTTCAAAAACGTCTTTTATGTTGGCGCTTCGACGATACCCGGCGCCGGACTACCCATGGCGATCATTAGTTCGAAGCTGGCTTCTGAACGGATTGAGAGCTTCTTTCAGTGATGCTTGTTGAGGTGCTATGGGTAGTGAAATGGAGAGGAAAGTGTAGAAAAAGGGTTGGGAAAACTTTTGAAAAACATATAGATAGAAGAATGAAAACATCCGTATTTCTTTTCGTGATGATGCTGTTGGCTCTGACGACGGTGATCAATGCGCAGCAACAGGGGTATAGCAATCCGGTGGTGGCGGGGTTCTATCCTGACCCGAGTGTGTGCCGCGTGGGTGATGACTATTATCTGGTCACCAGTACGTTTGAGTATTTTCCCGGGGTACCGGTGTTTCACAGTAAGGATCTGATCCACTGGACGCAGATCGGCCATTGTCTGACGCGTGCTTCGCAGTTGCCGCTGGCTAACTGTGCGGCTTCGGGCGGTATCTATGCGCCGACTATCCGCTACCACAAGGGGTTGTTTTATATGACGACTACCCATGTGACCGGGGGAGGCAACTTTTATGTCACCGCGAAAGATCCGGCGGGTGAGTGGTCGGATCCTGTCTATGTGAAACAGGGGGGCATCGATCCTACAATCTTCTTTGACGGGGATAAAACCTATTTTCTGTCCACCGCTGATGGCATCACGATGTCGGAAATGGATCTCTCGACCGGACAATTGACTGGTCTGCCGCGGGTGATTTGGAGAGGTACGGGTGGACGTTATCCGGAAGGGCCGCATCTCTATAAGAAGGACGGCTATTATTATCTGCTGATCGCTGAGGGGGGCACGGAGTATGGACACAAGGTGACGATCGCCCGAAGCCGGTCGATATGGGGGCCCTATGAGGGCAACCCGGCCAATCCGATCTTGACGCATATCAATGAGAATGCTCAGAATAATCCGATCCAGGGGGTCGGTCACGCGGATCTGATCGAGGCGCATGATGGCAGCTGGTGGATGGTGCATCTGGGCTTCCGGATTCAATCGGGGCTGCATCACTTGCTGGGACGGGAGACGTTTCTGGCGCCGGTGCGCTGGGATGTGAATGCCTGGCCTGTGGTCAACGGCAATGGCACGAACAGCCTCACGATGGGGTGCCAGACGCTTCCCCAGGTTGCTGTGCCACTGGCTCCGCAACGTCTGGATTTTACGGAACCTAAACTTCCGCTGGAGTGGACCTATCTGCGCAACCCGGAGATGTCTTCTTATCAACTGATGGCTCAGCAGGGTATCTTGCGACTGAAGGGGAGTGCGGCGACGATCGACGAGACGAAGAGTCCGACGTTTGTGGGGAGAAGGCAACAGCACATCCGCTTTGCTGCAACGACGCTCCTCAAGGAGTGGAAGATCGGCAAGGGTCGTGGGGGTGTGACGGTCTATATGAATAATACCAGCCATTATGATCTGTATGTGACGCAGAAAGGGGGAAAATCGTATCTGGAGGTGCGCTGCCGTTTGGGGAATATCGATCAGATCGTGAAGAGTGTGGCGGTCAGCCGGAAGCCGATCGCGCTGAAGGTGGAGGGGAGCGAAGGGGATTATACGTTCTCGTACGCGCAGGATGAGCAGTCGTTTGTCACGCTGACGAAGCTGGATACGAAATATCTGAGCAGCGAGACGACCGGTGGTTTTACGGGTATCTTCCTTGCGCTGTTTGCGGAGGGGGAGGGGGCGCAACTGGATGTGGACGCTTTTACTTACACGGATTTAAATAAGTAAATTGATACGTATGAAATCTGCTGTGTTGTGTTTGTTTTGTTTCTGCTTTTTGTTTTGTCCGTCGATCTTGTGTGCTGGTGCTGAGAAAGGCTTTGGCGTGGAATGGGATCAGCGTTCGCTTACGTGTGTCGTTTCTGCTGGATGCTATGCGCGCATGCATCGTCTGAGTAATGGGGCTCTTATGGTGGCTTATGAAGATGGTGGCAATGTATGTACTAAAACGAGTACGGATAATGGGAAGAGCTGGTCGTATGCTAAGTGTGCTTTTAGGGCATTTGACTATGCGCTGGGTAATGCGACTTGCAGGGTGAATTGCTGTAATCCTGAGTTTGCGCAATTGCCCAATGGCGATATCTTGATTGCGTGTAACTACCGGCCTTCGGTGGCTGAAGTCTATCCGTATGCCATTGCTGTGGCACGAAGCATTAATTCAGGGTTGACCTATCAAACGCCTAAGGTCGTGTATCAGGCTGCTCCCCGTGCGACGGAAGGGTGCTGGGAACCAGCGCCTCTGGTGCTTCCGGATAGTACCGTGCAACTTTATTTAGCTAATGAGTCGCCTTATGCTGCTAGCGACGAACAGGAAATTTCGATGCTTACGTCGCAGGATTTGGGTGTGACCTGGTCAACGGAAACAACGAAAGTGTGCTTCCGGACGGGTCATCGGGATGGTATGCCTGTGCCGATAGTGAGTGGAAAGGATCTGATGGTGGCCATAGAGGATAATGTGAACGGACAGTTTAATCCGTATGTCGTGCGACGTGCTTTCGTGAAAGGGTGGAGACCGTTTGTTTCGGGTTACTCTTCCAATAGGTACAGGGCGCATGCTGAACCGCTGCCTACGAATGTGTATGCAGGGGCTCCTTATCTGATTCGGACGGATCAGGGGGTGCATCTGTTGTCGTATCAGACGACCGTGAACGCGGGCATTGACTGGACTTTATCGAAGATGGCGGTGGTGGCTGCTGATTCGACGGGAAGGGGTTTTCGGAATGTCTCGTATCCGTTTGCTGTTCCTGCCGCTAAGAATGCGCTTTGGAACTCGCTGGTGGATCTGGGGAATGGGAGCGTGGCTGCGATTGCTTCAACGAATGCGTACTCTGATCAGACCGGTATCTGGATGATCACCGGGAAAGTGGTGAATTATGATGCGGTGACGGACGTCGAACCGGTGAGTGTGGAGGGTAAGGATGCGGCTTTCCCGAATCCTTTTTCTAATGAGTTGAATATCCCGTATCGTGTGGATGAGAATTTCTCGCTGGTGGAGGTCGTCATCACCAATCTGTTGGGAGGGTTCGTGAATCGCCTGGTGACTTGCCATGAAGGGGCTGGTAGCTACTGCATGCAATGGCAGCCTGCCGCTCTTTCGGAAGGAACGTATCTCTATTCTGTGTGTGTCAACGGCACACAAACGACGACGGGGAAAACACTGCACTAAAACAGGAGTAGATATAAACGCATCCGACCCTCCCTGAACGCTATCAGAAAGGGTCGGATGTTTCTTTTAGGTAGGATCAAGGCATCGGGGTGCCTTCAAACCATTTTTCCCAGATCGTATCAAAGGTGCCATCCTCTTTTATGGCATCCAGGTTGCGCTGCCATTGTTCTACGACTGTGGCGGGGGTGGTGAGCGAAAAGGCGATATAGCCTTCGTAGTCTGAGACTTTCATGTGTTGTGTGAAATCGCTCATTGACTTACCATTTTGTTTAACCAACCATTGCATGTCCAGGCTGCTCATATAAAGAGCCTGTACATCACCGTTAATCAGTTGGTCAAGAGCATCCTGAGAGGTAATTGCAGTGGCTACGATGTTAGTAAAGTTATTGTTACGGAGAAATTCGTGTGTAAACCACTCTTTGGGAGTTGCAATGGATGGCAGCGCTTTGGCTTGCTCAAGCGTTCTGATGGTGTCAATCCCTGAACCGGCGAGTGTGTATATAAAGGTTTCATCTTTATTGATCGGACCGACCCATTGAAACTTGTTTTCCCGTTCGGCTGTACGTGCTGTGGTAAACACCGCGCTGTTGGGTAGGTATAGTGGTGTTGAGTAAGCATCTACCCAGGTAGTCACGTTGATCTTATTCACATATCCGGTTCTTCGCTGGATCTCATTGACAACATCTACCGAGGAACCTATGATGGATCTGGCGGTGTCTTTCCCAATAACATAGCTTAATGGAGGTGTTGATTCTGTGAATAACTGAATAGTACCCGGGATGTAATCATCGGGCATGATGGAGAAATAGCGACGTGTGATGGCGACGGTCGTTTTGTTTTTGATCATTGTCTCGATGGCAGACTGGCATTTGGCTACGACGGCATCATCGACATCTTTGGAGAAGGCGATGTAATAATAGACCGTCTGGTAGCGTGTCACGATCATGACGTTGTCCATGTAGTAGCCGCTGGGCAGCGAACTGAGCAGATGGTAAAAGTCGCTGGAAATATACTTAACAGTCCCATCCATAAAATCTTTCAGTGCGGCTTCATAGGTGTCGTAGTAAGTCAGGTTGTGAAAACCGAGATCTTCCAGCGTTTTAGTCTCCAGCCAGTTGCGTACGACGGCGATGTTTCCGATTGTTTTGGAAGCTTCAATACTCAACGGAAATGAATATCCGGACTCTCCATTGCAAAAGATGCCGTATATACCCTGTCCGGTGGGACCTGCCCATTTGAACTGATCTTTACGATCGGCAGAGTAACCGACGGTCAGCATCGCGCGGTTTTTGCCGTTTAACGTTGCATTGTAACCTTCATCCCAGCTGTTGGCAAACTTGTAATCGACCTTGACGCCTGCCTGTTGAAGGGCTGCGGTTGCAATGTCGTAATCAATGCCTACCACTTTGCCGTCTGCTGTGTAACAGTTGGGCGTAAAGGGGATGCCGGTGAGTTTGATGGTTGTCTGGGTTGCTTCGCCTTCATTGTTGTTCTCGCAACTGTTCAGGATGCAAAGAAAGGAGAGCAAAAGGAGTGTCAAGGATCGGGAAAGAAAATTTTTGTTCATGGCACGTGATGTTTTGTGTTTGAGAATATGGTTTAAATTTGCGGCAAAGATATTGATTATTTTTAAAAAACCTCTTCTGAACGCTTCATTTGTACTGTTCGCGATGATTTATGCGATGGTATGTTTCAAATGGAGCGTCAAAGAAATATGTAGTTTCTCTGTATTTATTTGATTGAAAGGTGAGTTTTTCTTACTATATTTGCCAATATGTTTTTCCGAAAAGTGAAATATTCTTAAATAAGATACTATGCAATACGTAAAGAAATATATTAATCAAATCTTATCATCGCATTATTTAAGTTACAAGATTGTCTTGCTTATAGACCTTATTGTATCTGTAAGTTGTACGTTGATTGCATATTACACCGTTTGTCATCTGACATCCCTTCCCACTGTGAATAAAACAGTGGTATGGCTCATCCTCATCTCGGGATTGTCAGGGGGATTCTCTTTTTACCTTTTCAAGACATACAGACATGTCATCCGCCATTCCACGCTGTCTGATTTGTGGCGCATTGGATTTTCTGTTTTTCTGAAAGATATTGGTTTGTCTGTGTTGGTCCTCTTGTTTGTGCCACGCATTTATCTCATTGATAATCATTTTATAGTTTTTGTCCTTTTTGACATGATGTTTACCTCCATTTCGCTCGTGGCCATCCGTATGACCATGGTGAAGCTGTATCAAAAGATAAAAGCTAACGATGATCCGGTCATTAACAAGAGTCTTATTTTGATTTATGGCCGATCCAATGATAGTGCTGCTTTGGTGAAACGAATGTCAGAGAGTAAACACTATCATGTTATTGGTTTTTATGTGTTTGATCGTGATTTGGATAATTACTTTCTCGCAGGTCTTCCGGTCTATTACTTCAGAGATGAGTCCGACTTTACTAATTTTGTTCACCGCAAAGAGATCAATGGAATTTTATTTGCCCGTAATGAGGATGCGCAGGCCGAGAAAGACCGGCTGATTCTCTATTGCGGTCACGCCGGAGTAAAGACGTTTATTGCTCCTCCGATCGATGAGGTGGGCAACGACGCTTTGCAGAAACAAGAATTGCGTCAGATCCGCATCGAGGATCTGCTGGGGCGTGAGGAGATTCATATCAACATGAAGGAGGTTGATA
>JAQUZH010000093.1 GCA_028691445.1 Bacteroidales bacterium
AAAACAGCAACGAAATCATTCTGAAGATAGCCAACACACAAGAGAACGAGCTCAAGGCTGCAATCACGCTCAACGGTACCAAACAGGCAAAAGCATTGAAATGCATCACCTTCGCAGGCAATCCGGCAGACGAGAACAGTTTGGAGAAACCATTGAACATTATTCCTTCAGAAACAGCGCTACCTACGTGTGAGAACAATGTGGTTAGCCTCACACTGAAAGGAAAATCATTCACAATCGTGCGGATTGCCAAGGAAAAGTAATAGAAAGAATGGTTCGATACATGGATAAATCGACGCGAACATGGACAAATCAACAGAAAACCGTTACAAATCGCAATTAGAAGTGTTTATCGAACAATTATACATGAGATTGTATAATCGTATATTGTAGAATCAACAAGAACCACTTACCTTTGTTTCACTTTTCAATGAGCTATGAATCTTCATAGCGTTAGAGCAAAGTAAAGTTTTTTTTCATAAAAAGTATTATTAGGGTTTAGGATAATCGCTTCGTGAGAAGCGATTATTTTTTTGTCTAAAGTCTACCCTGTTTCCGTATCGTTCGCAATACAGATGCCGGAGCTTTGAATACAGTGCCATGACGTAAGCCACGCGGTATAGTAAGTACCTCCTCCTTGGACCAATTCTTCATATCCTTCGAACGAATCGCACCATATTGTTTGCTGCGATACTTGTCATAAATAAGAAAAACCTCCCCTTTCCATTCAAACACAGAAGGACCTTCTACCCATTCCGGTGATATTTTCCATTCGCCATAGCTCTTTTCGGTTGGATACGAGCCAAGGAATGAATCAGCAGAGGTCATGTATATATATTTCATCGGCGAGGCAGCACCTTTGTCCTCATTCTTGGCAAACATATAATAGGTATCCCCCTTTTTCAGGAAACAACCATCAATCACGGTCATAGAAGGAGGAGAGTACATCAGGCGGGCCGGAGAGAATGTTTGAAAATCTTTCGTATGGATCTCAAACAAACGGTGGTTGTTGCCATCCTTATTGGGAGCTTCCGGATTAGAATCGACAGATGAAGCCCAGACTATATAAAACATCTTGGAACGATCATCATAATAGATCTCGGGAGCCCAGCAGTTTTTTGTAGAAGGGTCGTGCTGCATTACGGGGAGATCGCGTTGTTCACTCCAATGAATCAAATCCTTCGAACTGGCATAGCCGATCGAAGTACTTTTCCAACTGGAAGTCCAAACCATGTGAAAGAGACCATCGGGACCCTGACAGATACTAGGATCACGCATTAGACTATCCTTCCCGACACAAGGCACCAGAAAAGACTTACCATCATTCAGTTCACTCCAGTTGATTCCATCTTCACTGGTCGCCAGATGAAGTCCGTCGCGTCCATTCGGTTCTTTGAAAAATGAAAAGAGTAACACCTGCTCTTCTGCGGCAGCAGAAGAGGCTACAGAAGAGGCTGCACAAGCAGAAAAGGTTGCAGAAACAGGAAAAAGCAACAGGCTCAGCAACAGGTTCAGCGATTTTATTTTCATGGGTATCCTTATTTTATGGTTTTGAGTATCAGAAATTCTGTTTTCAAAAGTAGACAAAAAGATCGATTCAGAGAGTCACATCCTATACAATTATTGGCTTACCTCGGCGATATCTGTTGAAAACACGCAATTTCATTTCAGCTGACCTATTTAACTCGTAAAATAGTCGTATCTTTACAACGTATTTTATTCATCAGCAGAACCTTTTCAAATGCAAAAACGAGCTTTATTCATCGATAGAGACGGCACATTGGTTGTGGAGCCGCCCATAGATTTTCAATTAGATAGTCTGGAAAAGTTATCCTTCATTCCGAAAGTATTTCGTAATCTATACTTTATACGCCGCAAACTTGATTTTGAGTTTGTCATGGTAACCAATCAGGACGGACTGGGCACCGACTCTTTTCCGGAAAACGATTTCTGGCCGGCGCACAACAAGATGCTGGAAGCTTTGAAAGGAGAAGGGATTGAGTTTGACAACATCCTGATCGATCGTTCATTCCCGGAAGAGAACGCACCGACACGCAAACCGCGTACCGGGATGATGACACCATACATGGACGGTTCGTATGATCTGAGCCACTCATTTGTCATCGGAGATCGGGTTACCGACATGCAACTTGCGCTGAATATGGGCTGCAAGGGGATTTTGTTTTGTGATGAGACAAAAAAAGAACAGATACTTTCCGATGAGAAACTCCGCGATGTCTGTGTATTTGCTTCTGACGACTGGGACAAAGTGGCTGAATTTCTCTTTGCCGGCGAACGGACAGCCATCGTGCAACGGACCACAAAGGAGACAGATATCTATGTAGAAGTAAACCTTGACGGAAAAGGCAGATGCAACATCAACAGCGGACTCGGTTTCTTTGACCACATGCTGGAGCAGATCGGCAAACATTCAGGCTTGGATCTGACTATACAGGTAAAAGGAGATTTGAATGTGGATGAACACCACACTATCGAAGACACGGCCATCGCGCTTGGCGAAGCAATACTCAAAGCATTGGGCGACAAACGGGGCATTGAAAGATATGGATATGCGCTGCCCATGGACGAGTGTCTCTGCAGTGTCGCGCTTGATTTTGGAGGTAGGCCCTGGCTGGTGTGGGACGCAACCTTCAACCGGGAATATGTGGGAGATATGCCGACAGAAATGTTTCTTCATTTCTTCAAGTCTTTCAGCGATTCGGCGCGGATGAATCTCAATATCAAAGCGGAAGGTACGAATGAACATCATAAAATTGAGGGTATTTTCAAGGCGTTAGCAAGGTCGTTGAAAATGGCAATCAAAAGGGATATTTACAGTTATGAGCTTCCTTCAACCAAAGGGATATTGTAAACCAATCAGAAAGAGTTGTTTAATCTGTTATAAAATTCAAATTACAGTCGATATCCTAACTAAAAAGTTCATTTACACCGTTGTATATTGGACTATATTTTCTATTTTTGCACACATATTTATAAATACTTGAATAAGATGAAAAAGAGTCTATTGTGGGTTTTAACCCTTTGTTTGGTATTCGGATTGGGCGCATGTAAATCAAAACAGAGTGCTTACAAGGCAGCTTTCGAGAAAGCTAAAGAAAAAGAAGTTGCTGTGGTAGAAGAAGAGGAAGAAGAAACTCCTGCAACTACGACAAAAGCAGCAAGACCTGTTACAAACGCAACCTTCCAGAAAGAGTCACTTCAAGCAGTTGAAGGTGAGTTGAAAACATTCAGTGTTGTAATTGGTAGTTTTGCTCAAAAACCCAATGCAACAAAATTGAAAGCTGATTATGAAGCAAAAGGATACACTTGTGCTATTGCAATCAACACAGAGAGACAAATGTATCGTGTCATTGTTGGAACATTTAATAATAAAAACGATGCTGCGGATCTTCGCGACTCAGTAAAAGCAAAATATGAAAATTTGAGCGATGCGTGGCTTCTTGAGAAAAAATAAACTTCTTCTTTTTTAAAAGAGAAAGAAAGGGTTTGTCTGAAACGACAGACCCTCTTTTTTTGGTCTTGCAGAACCATTATTCGTTTCACGCTTCAGAGAAGATGAGATATTGTATATAAAGGGGCGTTCAACCCATAAACCTGGATTCAAAAATCGGGATGATAAGAAAGAACGGGAGGGTGTATCTAGCGACACACCCTCCCGTTCTTTCTTATCTGTAGATAACGCTTTATTTATTTGTTTCAATCCATTTTCTGGCATTGACGAAACCTTCGATCCACGGAGTCACTTCATCCGACTTGCGGTCGCAAGGATATTCCGCACACTGCCAAGGGAAGATCGCACGTTCGAGGTGAGGCATCATGGCTAAGTGACGGCCGTCGTTCGAGCAGATACCTGCCACGTTATAATCCGAACCGTTCGGATTACCCGGATAGGTGTCGTATTGATATTTAGCAATCACATTGTATGTCTCCTCGGCATAAGGGAATGAGAAACGTCCTTCTCCATGAGCAACCCAGATTCCCAGTTTGCTTCCTTCCAACGACTTGAACATCACTGAATCATTTTCAGGAATAGCGACAGTCAGATAGGTCGATTCAAACTTATGTGAGGTATTGTGAAGCATCTTTGGTTTCTCAGCATCTTCCGGATTAACCAAGCCCAGCTCAATCATCAGCTGACAGCCGTTGCAGATACCGAGACTTAACGTATCGGGACGTGCATAGAAGTTGTCGAGCGCTTTCTTCGCCTTCTCGTTAAAGAGGAAGCCTCCCGCCCAGCCTTTCGCCGAACCCAATACATCGGAGTTAGAGAATCCACCGCAATAGACAATCATGTTGACATCTTCCAGTGTTTCGCGTCCATTGACCAGATCGGTCATGTGCACATCTTTCACATCAAAACCGGCAAGGTACAATGAATAAGCCATTTCACGATCACCGTTCACTCCTTTTTCACGGATAATAGCCGCTTTGACGCCGGTTCTTTCGCGACGATCGGAAGAGATACCGTAGGAAGCAAGTTTGCCTGTAAATGCAGCAGGGAAAGCAAATTGCAGCGGCTGTTCTTTGTAGTTCTCAAAACGAGCCTTCGCGCATGTTTCGCCACTCTGTTTGCGGTCGAGCAGATAAGAGGAAGCATACCATACATCACGCAGGTAGTCGATGCCAAACTGATAGGTTACACCTTCTTTTTCGACCAACAGATGACGTTCGTCTGAAGGGGTACCAATGAGACAGTAGCCGACACCATGTTCTTTCAGAATATGTTCTGCTTTTGTTTTATCTTTTACCTGAATCACGACTCCCGGATTCTCACTAAAGAGGATTTTGATGATATCTTTCTCAGCAATGGCATCCAGATTGATAGACATACCACCTTCTACATTCGCAAAATTCATCTCAAGCAGTGTGGTAATCAAACCGCCGGCTGATATATCGTGTCCGGCAAGAATGAGTTCTTTCTCTATCAGATGTTGCACACCATTGAAGGCGTCTTTGAAATAATCAGCGTCTTTGACTGTCGGCACTTCATTGCCGATCTTGTTGAGCGACTGAGCAAAAGCAGAGCCTCCCAACTTCAATGAGTCAAAAGAGAAGTCTATATAATAAAGGTATGTCTCAGGATCATTGACCAACACAGGGGTCACCACTTTACGAATGTCGGTTACTTCAGCACCTGCTGAAATGATGACCGTACCGGGTGAATAGACTTTCTTGTCGCCATATTTCTGCGTCATGGAGAGACTGTCCTTTCCTGTCGGGATATTGATGCCCAGGTCGATGGCAAACTGAGCGCAAGCGTCTACTGCTTTATACAGACGGGCATCTTCACCTTCATTCTTGCAAGGCCACATCCAGTTGGCCGACAAGGAAACAGCTTCCAGTCGTTTGGACAGGGGTGCCCATACAATGTTGGTCAGTGCTTCTGCGACGGCGAGCTTCGAACCGGCAGCCGGATCAACCATAGCAGCCTGAGGGGCATGACCGATGGAAGTGGCAATACCTGCTTTGCCGCGGTAGTCGAGAGAAACGACACCCAAGTCGCACAGCGGCAACTGGATCTCTCCGGCACACTGCTGACGTGCTATCTTACCTGTTACCGAACGGTCTACTTTGTTGGTCAACCAGTCTTTGCAGGCTACAGCTTCCAATTGGAGCACATTCTCCAGATAATCATGAATCTCAGAGTTCTTATAGCGTACAGGAGCATAGTTCTCCTTCACTGTTTTGTCATACATAAAGGTACGTGGCGGTTTGCCAATCATATAATCCAGACGGAGATCGATCGGACGTTTGCCGTCAGCCTGTTCGAAGACAAACTGCATGTCGCCTGTCGCCTCTCCGACTACATACATCGGCGCACGTTCGCGGTCTGCGATTCGTTTCACCATCTCTACGTCTTTTTCTTTGATCAGCAGTCCCATGCGTTCCTGCGACTCGTTGCCAATAATCTCTTTGGCTGATAAAGTCGGGTCACCAATCGGAAGCTTATCGATATAAATCTTACCACCTGTAGCTTCCACCAACTCAGAGAGACAGTTCAAATGTCCTCCTGCACCGTGGTCATGGATAGAAACCACCGGGTTCTTGTCTGATTCTGCCAAGGCGCGAATCACATTGGATGCTCTTTTCTGCATCTCGGGATTGGCACGTTGCACAGCATTGAGTTCGATAGCATTGGCATACAAGCCGGTATCCACCGATGAAACAGCTCCACCGCCCATACCGATGCGATAGTTGTCGCCACCGATGACTACGACTTTGTCGCCCACCTGAGGCTCACCTTTCAAGCTATCGCTCTTCTTACCAAAGCCGACACCTCCGGCCAGCATGATCACTTTGTCATAGCCAAACTCTTTGTTGTTCTCCTGATGTTCGAAAGTCAGCACCGAACCGCAGATCAGCGGTTGTCCAAACTTATTACCAAAATCAGAAGCTCCATTAGAGGCTTTGATCAAGATCTGTTCGGGAGTCTGGTACAACCAGTTGCGTGGTTCCAGTGACTCTTCCCAATCGCGTCCCTCTTCGGTGCGCGGATATGAGGTCATATAGACGGCTGTTCCCGCAATGGGCAACGAAGCTTTTCCACCGCCCAGACGGTCACGGATCTCTCCTCCTGTACCGGTAGCAGCACCGTTAAACGGTTCGACAGTGGTCGGGAAGTTGTGCGTTTCGGCTTTCAATGAGATTACGGTCTTCATCTCTTTGATCTCAAAGAAATCAGGTTTATCGGCTGAAGCCGGAGCAAACTGTTCAACTACGGGTCCTTCATTAAACGCCACATTATCTTTATAGGCCGACACCAGTTTGTTGGGATTGGCTGCGGAAGTCTCTTTGATCATGGCAAACAAAGAGCTTTTTTTCTCTTTGCCATCGATTACGAAAGTTCCTCCGAAGATCTTATGACGACAGTGCTCCGAGTTCACCTGCGAAAAGCCAAACACTTCACTGTCCGTCAGTTTACGCCCGATCTTCTCGCTGATTTCATTCAGGTAGGCAATCTCATTCTCGTTCAGAGCCAAACCCTCTTGTACATTATAGCTCTCTATATCATCAATATATTGGATTGGTTCCGGCTGTTTGTTGATTGTAAAGATCTCCTGATCCAATCCTTTGTACAATCGCTGAAGCATTGTGTCAAACTGGGGATTTTCACTGGTTACAGTAAAAAACTCCTCAATCCGCGCAATCTCAGTCAGCCCCATGTTTTGGGTGATTTCCACAGCATTTGTGCTCCAGGGAGTAATCATCTCGCGTCTTGGGCCCACAAATTTTCCTTCAATGGCTTGTTTATCAACAGCTTTTGCACCGCTGAAAAGCCAAGCAAGCTTTTGATCTTCTTCGTCGCTTAATTGGTGCTTACACTGTACCGCAATGTAGCCGGGAACATCTGTTTTGAAAAATTGAATCATAGTAGTTATCAATTTGTTTTGCATTTGAGGGTACAAAGTTAGTGAAAAAGAGCTGTTCTTTCATAGAGAAAGAAGCAAAACATAGTTATATACTCCGAGAACGTTCAAAAAAACTGTATATTTGCAACTTATTTCAATAGAGAAATGATCTATTACATAATCAAAGGAATCCTGATTGGAATACTGGTTTCAGCTCCACTTGGTCCTTCCGGCGTACTTTGTATTCAACGTACACTGAGCAAAGGGCGAGTGTATGGCTTTGTAACCGGTTTAGGTGTTGCCATTTCCGATTTGCTTTATGCGATGATAACCGGTTTCGGTATGTCATTCGTAACTTCATTCATTGAAAGTAACCAGTTGCTTCTTCAGATTGCCGGCAGTCTGGTTATGTTTGGTTTCGGACTCTACCTCTTTTGGAACAACCCCCTCAAGAGTCTGAAGAGTTCGACGGAAGAAAAGGAAAGCTATCTGCAGCAGTTTGCCACCGGCTTCCTTCTCACCTTTTCCAATGTTTTCATCATCTTTCTTTTCATTGGACTCTTTGCCCGCTTTGCTTACATACAGGCGGATGCTCCTTTTATGATGCACACGCTTTCCATCCTTTTGATTCTGGCAGGATCTGTGTTGTGGTGGTTTGTAGTCACCTATCTGATTTCCAAAGTCAAGGAGCGTTATAACATCCGTAATTTATTTTTTATCAATAAGATAACCGGTACCATTATTCTAATGATCTCAACCGTGGGTATTCTTAACGCCTTTGGTATTATTCACGCGTTTGATGGAAATTCGTTTCTCACACAGATGATTACACATTGACACTACTAACATTGTTATATTATGAAAACACTGGAGATTCCTTATTTGCCCGAACTTGATCAGCTGAATATCGAGAACGCTGCCACGCTCATGGAAGAAAAAGCGTCACGCAACTCGATCGACACAATCAACTGGCCCGACGAATTTGCCTATCACCCGATTACGGTCTTTGACATTGCCCGAAGCGATGAATATATATATGTCTCCTTCTTCGTTCGTGGCAACTATCTTCGCGCGGTGACTTACAAGGACAATGAATATGTCTATACGGATAGCTGTGTAGAGTTTTTTGTTCGCAAAGAGGATGACGAACAGTATTATAATCTGGAATTTAATTGCATTGGTACAGCGTATGCAGCCTATGGCACCGGAAGACACGGACGAACACTCCTGCCGGTGGAAGAACTGAAACGCATCAAAAGATATGCCTCACCGGGCAACCGTCCGTTTGAAGAGATGGAAGGTCTATTCTCCTGGGAGGTTGTCGTTGCAATCCCCTACGATCTGATCGGTCTCGACAAACAGAACCTCCCCGACTCCCTTCGTGCCAACTTTTACAAATGTGCCGATGCCAGTTCGCTGCCTCATTATCTGAGTTGGAATCCGATTCAGACGGAGTACCCGGACTTTCACAGACCGGAATTCTTCGGGAGAATGATGATCGGCAAATAAGCTTCCATACAACAACAAAAAACATACATGAATAAAAACAAGACGATGGGATTGAATCCAATCGTCTCCTATCACAAACAACAAGGATGAAGAAGAGACTTCTAATCATTGCCTTGTTGCTCGGCACTTTGGGTGTACGGGCGCAAGAGAGTGCCACAGTAAAACAAGAGAAAGAGATCGGGAAAGTCAATGGATTCCTCAGTAAAAACGTCAAACTTTCGGGTTATGTCCAGTTTGCCTATCAATACAATGATGTAAAAGATGCAAACGGTGTGTATGACAAGTTTAGCACCAAACTTGCGATGTTTATTCTCACGGGCGACATCACGAAAGACATGAGCTGGATGTTTCAGTTTGAGGCGGCAAGTCCGAGAATACTGGAAGGGTATATCCAGTATAAACCGTCCAACTACTTTCAGGTCAAAGCCGGACAAATGAAAACCTGTTTTACGTTGGAAAATCAAATGTCGCCCTCTGTCTATGAGTCGGCTAACTGGGATCGTATCATTGCGAAAACAACGGGTATCAGTGGCGATATCATCGGGGGGCATGGAGGACGCGACATCGGATTGCAACTGGGTGGCGAGGCGGTAATGATGCCTTTCGGAGGTTATCTGCTCGATTATCGCGCCGGCGTATTTAACGGCACCGGTATCATTACGAGCGGGCTGGGAGTGAAAGCGGAAGACAACAACACAAAGGATCTGGCTCTTTATCTGACAGCTCAGCCTATCAAAGGATTACGTATCGGAGTTTCTAGCTACACCGGCAGAGCGCACGTCACACTGAATAATGTGCTTGCCAACTACGACCGCAACCGTACGGCTTTAAGTGCTGAGTATGTCAATAAGCGTCTGACGCTCCGGAGTGAATACATTTGGGGTAAAAACGGATCAACCGATGTCAAAGGACTTTATTCCACCGGTTATTACTTTATCATTCCTTCGCGTCTGGCACTGCTGGCAAAGTATGAAGAGTTTGAATATCCTTCTGAGTATCGTGGTAACACACGCATGTACACCGCGGGAGCAACCTATCATTTTGCCCCAAAGACGCGACTCATGCTCAACTATGTCTATTATGACCAACACAACGCAAGCAATACACTTAGACCAATGAACGAAATCATCTGCCAGTTTCAAATCGGTTTCTAAGAAAGTTATCTCATACTGATAAAACAGAAGAAGGCT
>JAQUZH010000094.1 GCA_028691445.1 Bacteroidales bacterium
GTTTGAACAAGCACCACATTCCATACAATCATCAAGGTCTGTGATCTGAGCTTTGCCCTGTTTGATTTCAAAAACCGCATGGGGACAAACCTTGGTACACATGCCACATCCCGTACATAGATCACGATCAAGCTTTAATGTGACCACCTGTTTAAAATATTGCATTGTTTTCATATCAGGCTAATTTAGAAATGAGGAATAGGATTGTTCCCACTGTCATGCATGCAATCTGAAATGGAACAGCCCATTTCATCTCTTTTCTGACACCTGACAAAGAAGTGTAGGTAGATGAACCGGTAAAATTCATGGCCATAAATGAAGCAATACCAACACCTATTAATCCCATACTTACTGCATCCAAAGCCGGAACGTCGAACATCCGGTTTATCACCAGTGTTGTTGAGAGTCCCCAAAAGGCACCTTTCAAGGCAAATGCACGAAAGGGTATCCAAGGTAAAAACAGCGGAGTGATGACAATACCTGCGATATATCCGCCCAAAATAGTTATCAATGGGAACATGTACGTATCTATCATCTTACTAAACCAAAAGCCGGTGCGGTCCAGACCGGAAAGAAAAAAGAACAAGCCCATTATAAATAGTAGTTTGTATTTCTCATAGAGAAAATCAACCGGAATCAATTTGGCTCTCTCTTTCATCGGAAAAGTAACTTTTCTCATGGCAGCTGTTGCTTTGTATCCCGCTTCTATAAACGACTTTATGTCTCTTGCTTCAACCGGACCGAATAGTACATTGAATCCCGTTTGTTCTTTCACTTTGTGCGCTGCGACACCACTTGCCGAAAGTTGTGGCAAAATGATTCTGCGATGTTGTACAATATGTTCCAAGGAAGTCTCTTTAAGGCTTTTCACCACACTGTCAGTGCTAAAATTCCCCTTTGCGGCAGAGCACCATACATTGACCCCTTTTGTATCTACCACCAGAATCCAAACATTCAGCGAATCAAGATTACTTCTCAAGACGTCAAAGCTCAATTTGTAATTCGCAGAAACAAGCACATCTGATTGACTGTCGGGATAGCCGACTTTGTACAGACCCGGTTTCACCCTATAATTGTCTCTGCCAAATCCTCCTCGCATTTTCAATGCACCTATCCGGTCAACCAAAGTTAATCGGATCGAAACAGGAGTCGCATTGAATGAGACTGGTCTTAAAGCTTGAAAATTGAAGTTTGTTGCCATACTATCTAATTCGTTTTTTCTAATTACAATTACCCCCGCAACTACAAGTGGGTATTCCTGTTACTTCTCCATAATAAACGATAGCCTGTTCTGGACATAAGTTTCCGCAACCGTGACATCTTGTTACGCACCCTTCCGGATTTACAACCTTCGGTTTCTCATTCTCAATTGTAAATACACCATTCCTGCATTTATTGTAGCATGCAAGACAACCGCTACATTTTTCCGAATCAATGATTGGATACCATTCTTTACTCATCTTTGTTTTAATTATACAGAGATTTATTCCTGTGTGTTTATTAAATCAGATTATCTTACAACAGACACAATCTTTTAAATTTTATACTCGAAGTTTAAAGAGAAAGAGTCACTGTTGTTACTGCTTTTCTCTCCAATCCATTTCTTATAGGATAGAGCCACAGAAACGCCTTTTACTGGAGAATAATGAATACCACTAAGGAAAGCCTGACCATTTGAATTAGCATTCCACTTGCCACTAACGTTCCCATTATTGGAAGAAAGAAGATCATACCGGCCAAACAATTCCCATCTTTTTGCTAATTCTATGGCTCCGAAAACAGAAGTCCCATACAAATCCTGATTCTTAATCCTATTATGATTAAAATGATAATTATACTCTACCCCAATTCGATACTTTGAACTTTCTTTATAACCAACAAAAAGAGAAACTAACTGTTGTGCACTCTTTCCGATAGATTTGTCTGTTTCAAGATGATCGTAATAGATACGTCCCACAAGTCCTTGCACGGGCTTTATATCTGCGCCAACGGCATATTTCACATTACTTTCCGTATCCTGATTATTTCTGAATCCTTCTCCATTTGTCAATGCTACATCCACACTCATCCAATTAGTGGGCGAATAGAAAGCGATAGCCCCTAAATCGCCACTCGGCGTTTTAAAATACAAATCCTGAAAGGTCTCTTGAATGTACCTGAAGCCCCAAAACTTTTCTTGAGTGATATAATGGTTTTGAAGTATTCCACCTGCTTGAATCGTTAGGTTTTCGGATGGCCTGTATTCCAGATATGAAAACTTCAGTCCGGTGCTGTAATAACTCCCCTGGGTATAATCATAACTTGTATTCATAGCCGTACCGAGCGAATCAGCAACCTGCAGATTACCAAAAACAGACGGTCTCCCAATATCCAAAACCACAACTCCGTGCCATTTGGAAGAGAAGCTATGTTTGTACCCAATATGAGCTCGGTTTATATACATACCGTAACTTGTTTTAGCTTTAGACTGTTCATAAATTGTACGATTAATCACCTGAATAATCACCTGATCAGCTCCTTCTTGTGGCAACTTATCATTTGCATGAATGAATAGAGTCAAAATGCAGAAAGATAGCAAGAATAGGATTCTTTTCATTTAAGTTCTAATAATCTACCTTCAATTAATGTACCAAGGTTCCTTACAAATAAAAGACAAAGCCATAATAGACACCCACAGCAATAAAAAGGAGCCCAACTACAAGGTTCAGCCATTTTTGAACCACCTTCATCCTGTTGTAAAAAGCACCCAGTTCAGATATGCTGTACGCCAGTACCCAAGCGACAATAATCACGGGTAAACCGGTAGCCACAGCAAAGACGACAGGCAATAAAGCCCCGCCACTCTCAGCGGCTGCCATGGGAATCAACATGCCAAAATAAAACAGACCACTCGACGGACAAAAAGCCAAAGCGAATAACACACCGAGCAACAATGCTCCGAGGCTCCCTTTGTACATCTTTGAGTCCCCGCCCTTATTGAGACCAAACTTTGGAAGGTTTAACTTATCACCGAAGAGCATGAACAACCCGATAAGAATCAGAGCGGGAGCAATCAGGATCTCACCATAGCTACTTATTGCTTTTTGAATCGCATATACGCTTGCTCCTTGCCGGATAATTGGAATCAGAATAATACCGATTCCCGCATAGGTAATCACCCGCCCCAGCGTATATAAGATCCCATTCATAAAGATCCGGTGCCTGCTTTCAATATTCTTGCTGATAAATCCTATCGCCGTAATATTGGTAGCGAGCGGGCAGGGGCTCAGAGCGGTGAGCAATCCCAGCAGGAAGGCCGTGATGACCGGCACGTTACTGTTGTCCAAAAGTGACTGTAAGAACTCCATGGGATGTTATTTTAAAAGATCTTCAAGTTGTTTCTTTATTCCCGCTTTAAACAAATCAGGTGAGTTCTTGGCATATCCAAAACCAAACTTCGTCAGATCATTCCGACTTTCCTTGCCATTTTCCCATCTATTGAGAAAAAGCGATGAAAAAGCGACCTCATATTTCTCGGCAATCTTTGCATTCTCCTCTTTAGAGAAATCAATCACCTTAAAAACAAGTTTACCACTCTTCACTTGTTCGGCAAAACTACCCTCTATCACCTCGCGTGTGAGTTTCTCAATCGCATTGCAAGTAATGCAACGTTGTTTGCCATGAAAATACAACACTTCCACATACTCTTTCTGAGCCACAGGTTTTGTGTTGATTGTTGCTTTTGCTCCGGTAGCGGCCGGGGCTTTCGCTTTAGTAGCATTATTGTTTTGGGCATTGCCACAGGAAGCCATCGTCAAGATAGCAGTAAGAAATAAAAATAGCTTTTTCATCGTTCGATTATTTTTTGGTTAGTAACTCTTTTACTTCAGAGACAGAAAGCTTATTTCCGCTCGAAACGACCTTTTCATCAATCACAACGGCAGGCGTTCTCATTACGTTGTATTCCATAATTTTTAGAATATCTTCCTCCTTCACAAGAGTCGCTTCGATTCCCAACTCTGCAATTGCTTTTTCAATCGTTGCATATAATACCTTGCAACTTGAACAACCGGTTCCCAACACTTTAATTTCCATAATCACTTTAATTTATTAGTTATCTATTTATTGTATTTCGTTATTCGCCGAAAGACGAACAATCAAAAGAAAAAAACTTCACACAATTACTCACAGCACGTAGGTTTCTCTTTCAGCTCCTTAAAGAAACTGCGGAACAAACGGCTGGCAAGTTCCCAGTTTTCACGATTGATACAGTAGCGAACTTTTGGTCCTTCGATCTCACCTTGTATCAGTCCGGCATCTTTCAACTCCTTGAGATGCTGTGACACTGTAGCCTTTGCAATCGGAAGCACCTCATTGATGTCTCCGAAGAAACAACTGTCCTGTGCGGCTAAGAAATTAAGAATTCTCATCCGGGCAGGGTGACCCATCGCTTTTGCAATGCGGGCAATCTGTTCCTGTTGGTCAGTGTACTCTGTTGATCTCATCGTTTGTATTCAAATATTGTTCGCAAATGTACGAACAATATTTAAACTACCAAATAGATTGAATTGTTTTTTCTTTCGCGATGCTGTTCCTGATAGGAGCCTCTCTTCATTTGTCTCATCGACTCTTTAGAGTGTTCAGTTCCCGTGTAACATTCCATAGGCATCCGTTCTTCGTTTCACAGCTGTGAAACGAGGAACGGATGCCTATGCGTGGATCCTTTTATACGGACGAAAGATGAAGAGCATCTATATGTTTGCATGAAGACTTCAGATTGGTTTTTTAGATCTTTCGTTCTTGTCGCTAGCGGTGGTTAGAATTGTTTAAAAATGAAGCATCCGGAGTTACTGTCGGATTTATATGCTATATTTGTAGCTTAAACCCTAATAATACTTTTTATGAAAAGACTTTTTTGTGTGCTCACAGTGCTGTTAGCCACTCTTTCAGGCACTTTATCGCTTTCTGCCCAGACCCGGCAGACTGTCGCTGCCCGTCAAGCTTACATTGAACCATTCTCCGCTTCTTCCAGAGAAGATGTCTCTGTGAGAAGAGGGGGCATCACCAATTGGAACAACCAAAACCTGAGTGTGGTGTGGTATCTGTATCAGGAGAAGGGATCGTACGAACTCAGTATCGATCTGCAAAAGAGATCCGGTGAACAAAATACAATCGAAATGAATTGTACCCAATGTTCAGAGTTGGGCTTCAAACCAATGACGAAAAAGGTGTCGCTGAAGGCTGCTGCCGGAGATCAACAAGTCAAGGCAGGCAACGTGGAGATTCCTGCTACCGGGTATTACCGGTATGAGATGAAGGCATTGACAGGTATGAAGGGGGTGACTATCGCCGGTTTATCCTTCAATACTACTGCGGACAAAGCGACGGGAGCTATTCCTGTGGTACATGCCACAAAGTTTCAATCATCTCCTTCTGTGCATCTGAGTTTTAGTACGACGGCTCCTACGACCAAAGAGTATGATTGGATTTATGAAGAAATAATGGTACCAAAGGGCTATGATCCGTTGCATACCTATTGGATGTCGCTCGGATTCTTCCGTGGTTATATGGGAATTCAAACAAACAGTGAAACGGAAAGAAGGGTACTTTTCTCTGTGTGGGACAGTGTGGATACAGATAAAAATCCGAATGCTTCCAAAGACAGTCTGGTTTCGCTGGTGGACAAAGCGGATGATGTGACCAGCAATGGGTTTGGCAATGAAGGAACGGGTGGGCAGTCGTATGTGAAGAGTGCCAACTGGAAAGTGGACCATCCGGTAAAATTTCTGATGAATGTGCGCCGTGGTGAAGGTTCTATTGTGTTGTCTGCCTGGTATTGTCTCAATGACACGGAAGGTTGGAAGTATGTGGCATCCTGGAGAGCTCCGCAGGAGCAGCGTTTGTTTAATGGCTTCTATTCCTTTATAGAAAATTTCTCCTCTTCCAACGGTCAACTGTTGCGCAAAGGGTATTATTTTAATGCTTTTGGACGGGAGGCTTCTACCGGCAAATGGTTGAGCTTTAACAAAGTGAGATTCTCTCATACGGACGGTGCCGAGGGTGAACGCGTGGACTACGAACAAGGAGTGGCTCCTGAGTATCCGACTCGTTTTTACATGGCTTCGGGTGGCTATACACCGACCAAACTGACTGCTGATGAGATTCCGTTGCAGAGCAATGCGCCGGCAATGGATCTGAAACCGTTTATCGAACGAGTGGATCAGGCTCTCCGAAACGAGAAAAAGTAAACACGATCCGTACATGCTCTGAAGATTTTTCTTCGTTTGAACGATGATACAAGAAGAAATTCAACCGGTACAGTAGCTTGTTGAATTTCTTCCTTTTTTGTGAATTCTTTCGGATGACGGACAAAATAGGGTGCAATTAAAATGCTAATAGATAGTTTAATAGATTGATTTGAAAAAGTTGTTGCATTATTTGATGCAGATATTCGAATAAGTATTGTAGATTTGTGATAGTTTGACGAATTGATGAACGGAATCTGCGATATCTCTTGATTCAGAATAAGAATGAGTTTAAACCCCACCATATGTAAATATGAGTAAGAACTTTTTGATTGATTTATTGCAAAATATTGCAATTCTGCTTGCATTCAGTCTGTTGTACGATTATTTCAGCATGAAGAAGGTAAGAGATAAAACTCTTCTGATAAAAATTCTAACAGGTGTTATAATAGGAGGTATTGGCTTGATCTTGATACAGACTCCATGGATACTCAGTCCGGGTCTTGTTTTTGATACCCGTTCGATAATGCTTTCGATTGCCGGTTTGTTTTTCGGTGCCATACCTACTGTGATTGCTATCATCATTACCGGTTTATACAGATTTCAATTGGGTGGTGATGGCGTGGTGATGGGTGTTGCTGTCATTGTTAGCTCTGGCATAATCGGCATTTTGTGGGGAAAACTCAGGTTTGAAACGTTGCGTAAAAACAAATATTGGGAATTGTTATTCATGGGCTTTCTTGTGCATGCAGTGATGTTGGTGTGTACGCTCTTTTTGCCTCGGGAAAATGTCTTACCAACAATTAAAACTATTATAATCCCCGTCATATTCATTTATCCGCTGGGTACTCTCATACTTGGAACGATAATGATACGGCAGTATCAAAACCAAAAAACCAGGGAAGCTTTGCGTGAAAGTGAACGTAGATGGCAATTTGCTCTTGAGGGAAATCAGGATGGCGTATGGGATTGGGATCTGATAACAAATCAGGTCTATTATTCCAAACAATACAAGGCTATGCTGGGATATGAAGAACAGGAATTTGAAGCTAATATTGATGGATGGAGTAAAAGAGTGCATCCGGATGATATTGAAACGTGTTATGCAGATATTAAAAAACACCTGGACGGAAAGGAGCATTTCTACTCTAATATTCACCGGGTTTTATGTAAAAACGGTGACTATAAATGGGTCCTTGACAGAGGTAAGATTACTGATTACTCAGAGAGTGGCAAACCGTTACGTATGGTGGGTACGCATACCGACTTAACCGAACGAATTACGAAAGAGAACGAACTGAAACTGGCCAAAGAAAAAGCCGAAGAAAGCGACCGACTTAAATCTGCTTTTCTTGCCAATATGTCGCATGAAATCAGAACTCCGATGAATGGAATTCTGGGTTTTGCGGAATTGCTGAAAGAACCCGATCTTACAGGGGAGGAACAACAGGCATATATTCAAATCATAGAGAAAAGTGGAGCACGCATGCTCAATATCATCAATGATATTATTGATATTTCTAAAATAGAAGCCGGACTGATGAAACTCTATGTGAAGGAGTCGAATGTAAATGAGCAGATCAAATATATCTATACATTCTTCAAACCCGAAGTAGAGAGCAAAGGACTGGAGTTTACTTGTAAAACCCCCGTACCTGAAAAGGAAGCATTCATCAAAACAGATCGTGAAAAGGTGTATGCCATACTTACTAACCTGGTGAAAAATGCCATAAAATTCACAGAAAAGGGCTCCATTGAGTTTGGTTATGCACTAAAAACCGACAGAGAAGACGCGAAGCTTGAGTTTTATGTAAAAGACACCGGTATCGGGATTCCAAAAGACAGGAAGGACGCAATCTTCGAGCGTTTTATCCAGGCCGATATTGCTGATAATATGGCTCGGCAGGGTGCTGGATTGGGTTTATCAATTTCCAAAGCGTATGTGGAAATGCTTGGTGGTAAGATCTGGGTAGATAGTGAAGAAGGGGTTGGTTCCACTTTTTATTTCACCTTGCCGTACCATGAGTGCGATAGAGGTTTAAGCTAAACGTGTGAGAGGGGGAGATTGCGGGTCAGGCCCGCAATGACGTGTCGTGAACGATCCCGGCGATCCCGCAATGACGTGTCGTACCAGACTCCTTCTAGAGGGTGATATTGTATATTATTTTGCCTTGTTCGAACAAAGTGAGTCTGAAGATTGCTTTTTGTAGGACAAATATTCTATCTTTGCCACTGTTTATCACTTCGATTCCGGAAAGCAGGTTTCAACCTTAGCACTTCTGTGACTTGTAGTTAGAACTGACACCTACTAATAATATGAGAAAAATCTTTCTTTTTGTCACCCTGGCATTGTTTGCTCAAATAATGATTGCTCAGGAAATCCAACCATCCAATACACCCAACGAGTCTCAAAAGCTCCTTCTGGAAAGAGGGTATGGCATGTTTATGCATTTCGGCGTGAATACTTTCTCCGGCGATGAGTGGTCTGATGGGACCGTGCCGGCTCAAATGTACAATCCTACAAAGTTGGATTGTGATCAATGGGTACGGGTGGCACGTGACGCAGGCTTTCGCTATGTTTTGCTAATCACGAAACACCACGATGGCTTTTGTCTTTGGGATAGTAAATACACAGACTATGATGTAGCTTCCTCCAAGGTACCAACAGATGTTGTAGCTGCCGTGTCAAAGGCTTGTAAAAAATATGGACTCAAATTTGCTATCTACTATTCACTTTGGGACAGACATGAACCGTCGTATAAAGATAAGAATCCGGAGAAGTATGTTGATTATATGGCAAACCAGTTGACCGAGTTACTTACAAACTATGGTCCGGTGTGCGAGTTATGGTTTGATGGGGGGTGGGACAGATTACCGGCGAACTGGAATCTGCCACGCATCTATTCGCTGGTAAAAAAGATACAACCGACTTGTGCGGTCGGAGTAAACATTACCATTGTCAAGGAAGAAAATACAAGAAAGACTGCTCCATTGGATTCCATGACTGTTGATAATAAATAGTTCATACAGTATTTTCCGACAGACTTCCGCTTATGGGACCCTATTATAGCCAATAAATCGGATAAGAAACAATATCTTTACAAAGGTAACTCTTATTACCTTCCCTTTGAACATACGATCTGCCTGGGCAAACCGTGGAACTGGTTTCAGAAAGACCGCCCAATGCCTGTCAGGGATCTGGATGAACTGGAAGAACTCTTTTACTGGTGTACAGATAAAGGTAATACGCTGGTGATTAATGTGCCACCCGATAAAACCGGAAGAATCAGAGAAAATGAAGCCGATGCGGTCATTTCACTGGGCAGACGGTTGAAGATCCAAAAGAATAAACCATTGCCAAAGAATGGAACGTTTATTTCCTTTGCTGCTGGGGCTTCTGCCAGTTCGGTGTATCAATCAGATCATCTGCATTATGGTGCTCAAATGGCTGTGGACGGTGGGATGCAGACAAGGTGGGCATCAGAAGATTCGTTGCCTGAATTGGTGATTCAACTGAATGAAAAGGATCGCTTTAACAAGATCTCCATCTTTGAATACTGCGATGTCAAAAGTTCCGCGGATGGTTTTTCAAATGTCAGGATCAATCGTATTCAATCGTATACCATCGATATATGGAAAGACACTAGCTGGAATACTATTTACACCATTGACGAACCAATGGGAGACTGTAAGGTGATCCGTTTCCCGCGCTATTATCAGACTTCCAAAATCAGACTCAAGGTCTTGAGATCCACAGCTCCACCCTCCATTTATGAGTTTAATGTGATAGATTTCAAAGAAAAATGATGCGATGAATCAGACACTTGTAAAGGCATTGGCACTGT
>JAQUZH010000095.1 GCA_028691445.1 Bacteroidales bacterium
ATTGGCAGTGAAAGAACTAATAAACTGAGAGCTGATCTTGAATTGATCGAAGGTGTCTATCCGGAGTTTGATAATAAGGAATATCTTGCAGGCTCTATTGCACCGGTTTTCTTTGGATCTGCGTTGAATAATTTTGGTGTGAAGGAACTCCTTGATTGCTTTGTGCAGATCGCTCCATCGCCTCGTGCCGTGCAAACGGAAGAGCGTCTGGTATGCCCTGAAGAGGAAACTTTCTCCGGATTTATCTTTAAGATCCATGCCAATATGGACCCAAATCACAGAAGTTGTATTGCTTTCTTAAAGATCTGTTCCGGTAAGTTTGAACGTAATGCAGGATACAAACACATACGTCTGGGAAAGGTGTTGAAGTTTTCCAGTCCAACAGCTTTCATGGCTCAGAAAAAGTCTGTTGTAGATGAGGCGTGGCCAGGGGATATCATAGGTTTGCCGGATACCGGAAACTTTAAGATTGGCGACAGTCTTTCTTCAGGAGAGAATCTTCATTTCAAGGGTCTTCCAAGCTTCTCGCCAGAGATGTTCAAGTATATTGAAAATGATGATCCGATGAAATCCAAACAGCTTAATAAAGGCATTGAGCAGTTGATGGATGAGGGTGTCGCACAGCTTTTTGTCAATCAGTACAACGGGCGTAAGATTATTGGTACAGTCGGTCAACTTCAGTTTGAGGTTATTCAATATCGCTTGCTTAACGAGTATGGAGCACAGTGCCGTTGGGAACCAATAAGTCTTTACAAAGCCTGCTGGATAGAAAGTGATCATCCGGAAGCGTTGGACAACTTCAAGAAAAGGAAATACCAGTATTTGTCAAAAGACCGCGATGGTAGAGATGTGTTTATGGCTGATTCGCGCTATGTCTTACAAATGGCTCAACAGGATTTCCCTCAGATTCGATTCCATTTTACATCAGAGTTCTAATAGGCCAACTTAGACTAATTTACACAGCTGAGTCTTTGATGATAAACAGAAGAGGCGACCTCACTACGAGGTCGCCTCTTCTGTTTATTAAATAATATGATTAGTAGGCTCTTGCCATTAAAACACGTTGTGCGGAAGGCTTACCGGTTACCATACATTTGCCCGGTGTTTTATCACCATCAAATGGGATACAACGAATGGTTGCTTTCGTATCTTCTTTTATCTTAAGCTCCGTTTCTGTTGTGCCATCCCAATGAGCGAGGATGAAACCTCCTTCTTCAATTTTCTCTTTAAACTCGTCGTAGGTGTCTACTGTGACAGTATGAGCAGTACGATAGTCAACGGCCTTTTTGTAAATATTTTCCTGGATGTCATTCAGTAACTCCTGAATGAATTGACAGATGTTTTCTGTTGAACGCGTCTCTTTAGTAAGTGTGTCGCGACGAACTACCTCTACCGTTCCGTTTTCAAGATCTCTGGCACCCATGGCCAGACGAACCGGAACTCCTTTCAGTTCATATTCAGCAAACTTCCAACCCGGTTTCTTGTTGTCAGAATTATCGTACTTCACGCTGATGCCAAGGGCTTTCAGTTCGTCGATAATTGGATCTATCTTGGCGCTGATCTGAGCCAATTGATCTTCATTCTTATAGATAGGAACAATCACTACTTGTATCGGAGCAAGTTGTGGCGGAAGCACCAATCCGTTATCATCAGAGTGCGACATGATCAGGGCACCCATCAAGCGGGTAGATACTCCCCAGGAAGTAGCCCATACATATTCCATCTTGCCGGTTTTATCAGCAAACATCACATCAAATGCTTTTGCAAAGTTCTGCCCAAGGAAGTGAGACGTACCCGATTGTAATGCTTTTCCATCTTGCATCAGAGCTTCGATTGTATACGTATCCAGAGCACCGGCAAAACGTTCGTTAGCCGATTTGACACCTTTCACAACCGGCATGGCCATGTATTTTTCTGCAAACTCAGCATATACATTCAACATTCTGGTTGCTTCTTCTTCCGCTTCTTCTTTTGTGGCATGAGCAGTGTGGCCTTCTTGCCACAGAAATTCAGCCGTGCGAAGGAAAAGACGTGTGCGCATTTCCCAACGAACCACATTCGCCCATTGATTGATAAGCAGTGGAAGATCGCGATAGGAGCGGATCCAGTTACGATACGTGTTCCAGATGATCGTTTCAGAAGTGGGACGTACAATCAGCTCTTCTTCCAGTTTGGCAGAAGGATCAACAACAACGCCTGTTCCGTTCGGATCTTTCATCAGACGGTGGTGTGTAACTACAGCACACTCTTTAGCAAAACCTTCTACATGTTCTGCTTCTTTACTTAGGAAAGATTTTGGAATAAACAATGGAAAGTAGGCGTTGACATGTCCGGTCTCTTTAAACATTCGATCAAGTTGTGCCTGAATTTTTTCCCAAATAGCATATCCGTAAGGTTTGATGACCATGCATCCTCTTACTGCTGAGTTTTCGGCCAGGTCGGCTTTAACTACAAGATCCTGATACCATTGTGAATAATCCTCACTTCTTTTTGTGAGTTCTTTCAGTTCAATATTAGCCATATAGATATTCGTTTAGTAATCTGTTCTTTTGAATAAGGATGCAAAGTTAAGAAAAAAAAAGTCCGGATAGATAACCTATCCGGACTTTCTCTCTATAATGGTTAATTACTTACTTGATGCAGCTTTCTCTGCTTCCTGAATCATTGTCTCATTAGCAGTGATAAACACCTCTACACGACGGTTTTGTGCACGTCCGATTGCTGTTGAATTATCAGCAACTGGTTCGTTGTAGCTCTTTCCTTCTGTGGTCATACGATTACCTTCAATACCATTTCCTGCAAGGAAAGACTTGACAGCTTCAGCACGAGCTGTAGAGAGTTTTTCATTCACAGCGGCTGAACCGGTATTGTCTGTATGACCATAGATAGTAACATCCGTATTTGCATTGTTCTTCAATGAATTTGCAAATTCAGTCAATGCCTTTTTGGAACCAGCATTTAAAGCGCTCTTACCTGTTTGAAACAAGATTCCTTCGCTGAAAGTCACTTTGATAGCCTGAAGATTGTTTGCATCGGTGACAGTTTCCACTTTTGCACCTTCGAGAGCAGCCAGTTCAGCTTTTTGTTTGTCCATCTTCTTGCCAATGAGAACACCGGCAGTCGTACCGACTGCTGCACCCACTGCTGCGCCTATGACTGTACTTTTTGTGCTGTTACCTAATACTTTTCCAATGCCTGCACCTAGTGCTGCACCTGCACCGCCGCCAATTAAACCACCTTTGGCTGTGTTAGACATATTGCATCCTGACAAAATAATGCTCAAGCTCAGGAGAGTGACTGACAGTAATTGCATCTTTTTCATAATCATTTTTCTTTAATTTACAATTTGAATACAAAGATATATATTATTCCTGGAATAATATATATAGTTGTTTAGAATTTTACTCCCAGTGTAACCATCAGGCTATTTGTATGATCTTTGATCTTCGCCGGCTGATTATAATTAAGATTTGAACCTACTAAATTGTCATCCAGCGTTAATCCATACGGAGTATACGTTGCCGGAGTTGGGTTGCTGTACCAAGCCGGATTATCTTTCGTTACAAAATAGGGAGAAAAGTCATATACCTTTAGATTCTGCACTTTGTAGATATAAGCCACATCCAGGAAGAACTCATGGAAACGGAATCCTACACCAAGCGTGTAAAAATCTCTGCCATTATCAAAATAGTAATGGGGCAGAGTACCACTCGTAGGCACTTCGAATTTTTCGTCTTTTATGCTGGTGTTGATACAAGAAGAAGTGGTTGCCCAACCGGCACGCAGGCTGATCGATGGATCAACTTTCACTTCTCCACCAATACGAAATGTGTGCGCGCCTTTGAAGTCACTCTTGATTAAGTCATTGTCTGCATCAAAAGAGGTGCTATAATCTTTTGCATCCAGCTTCATTGATCCATAGTCAGAGTAGTCGTAATCGATGCTTAAGATCGCTTTGTTGTCAATAAAAACCGCATAGCTCAGTAGCAACTTGCCGGGTGTTTGCAGCTTATAATCAAATACTCCTTCTTCGGTATCATCCGAATAAGCATCTGGTAGAGTTACAATGTCTGAAGACGCTGAGGCATAATAGTAATCGCTCAGATTATAAAAGGTGGGTGTATGATAGGCAATACCCAATCGCATAAAAGGGAGAGGACGGAAAAGCATTCCCAGTTTTAGGTTCCATCCCGTTCCTGTCGTTTCCAGAAAATTGCCTAGCTCGAGGTAGCTGTTACTAGAGGTGGAGCTTTCGCTATAGAGCGTACTGGAAGTATATTTCAGATCTTGAATACCGACAGTTAGTCCGGCGTAAACGATATTATTGATATTTCCCGCCAAAGAGAGCGCGTATTCATCTACCCAACCTTTTTCGTCCATGTTCAGTCTGGAGTTGACTGTCTCCCCTGAAGAGAGAGAACTCAGATAGTAGTCGGTGTACACATTATCTTCACTTATCATTCCAGAACCATATCCCAACGCGCTCAGCCAGTTGGTTGAACCATTGGTGTAGGCGTCAGAAGCATCCAGCTTCTTTACATCTTCACCGAGCCAGTTGTCGGTTGAGTTAGTTTTGTAGGCAATGTAATCAGAGATAGAGGTGGCCTGATTGAACCCTCTGGATGTCGTGTTACGATTAAAGTTGGCTAGTCTGTTTATTGCAAATCCGAAATTAAGATTGAGCAGTCCCGATGTGTTGCCGGTATAAAAAGAACCAACAAAACCGAGATTCTGTAGTACTCCGTTCACTTTTGAGTCATCGGTAGAATAGCCGCCTTTGGTTGCATTTGTCGTGTTGTATCTGAGCATCGGAGAAATGACAAACTCAGAAGAACGGTAAATTCCCAAACCTCCGGGGTTCGTGCTCATTGAAGAAACATCTCCTCCTAATGCTCCAAAAGCGCCACCCATACTCATCGAACGGGCTGTACCGGCTAATTCTGTTGTACTATATTTATACGCATCCATCTCTCCTTGCGAAAAGCTATACAAGCATATAGAGAGAACACAGGATAAAGCAATAATTCTTTTCATGTTGTCTATGTCTTTAAATTCAATAGTCTACTGTTATCTTCTTCCACCTCTGCTGCTTCCGCCTCCACTACTTCCACCACTGCTTCTTCCTGAAGAGGAACCGGAGGACATCGAACTGCTTCTGCCGGAACTTGAAGGTGTGGATACCGAACTGCTTCTGCTTGAAGAAGAAGGTGTCGAGTACGAACTACTGCTGCTTGATGATGATGGTGTGGATGCCGAACTGCTCCTTCTTGATGTTGACGTTGTGGATACCGAACTGCTTCTACTTGAAGTGGAAGGTATAACAGTAGAATTGCTTCGAGTTGATCGGGAAGAACCGGTTACTTGAGAATTTCGTACTATTGTGCCTGCACGATCAGAGCTGGTTCGACCTACGCTTTGAACATCAGAAGAACTCCTTCCGCTGTTTGTGCTTTGGCTGCTCGCAATACGGGTGGATCTGCTTGTAGTGGTGCTACTGCTTATTATTCTGCCGTTTTGATTGGCGGATGAAGCAGTGCGTGAACTACGTGATGAGATCTGATTGTCTGCAGCTCCGGATCGAGAGTTTTGACTTGCTAGTCCAGATCTGCTACTTGACCGACGCGATGTCCCACGGTTTGATCCATAAGAGGTTGTCCGTCCTCGTGAGGAGTATTGCGGACGATAGCCATCATACCTGTCATTCCAACCATGGCTATAATACGAACCGCCGTAGTAGGAATAGTAAGGATCATAATAGCCACCCCATCCATAATTCCATCCATAATTCCATCCATATCCATACCATCCGTTATAGTTCCAATATGGGTTGCCCCATCCGAAAGAAATTCCCCATCCTGGAGAATACCATCCATAGGAAGCGTAAAATGGATTGTAGTAGTAATTGGGTCCCCAGAAGTAAATATCCCAAACAGTGCGCGGTGAATCATAAATATAGGTGTTGCCGTTGTCTCTTATGAGTGCAAACTCATCATCGCTGTTAAATTCGTACACATTGGTATATTCCGGATCATTGATCCGTTGACCAAGATCATCTTCTTTAAAGCGGTTGATCTTTGCTTCATACGATTCTTCATCTTCATACGTTTGCAAAGTATCATACTCCAGTTCGGCATCCACTGGCTCTTCAACGCGGCGGTTATACTCATCGACATTTCTTTCTCCGAGAGTTGAAACTTCTGAGCCCGACTGATTGTTGATTACTACCTTCTCAGTGCCTACGGCTTTTTTACTAACAATTGACTTTACTTCCTTTTTGGGAGTATAATACACATCATCTTCAAAGTCACTATTACTTTGAGCAATCGAACACAATGGCAGAGCCATTAACCCGATGCATACAAAAGCTATAATTCTTGTTTTCATTGTCATTTCCTCCTATAGTTAGGTTACTTCATTTTTCTTTGTTTATATAGTAGACGCAAGCCGAACAAAATTCTATCATAAAACTCACTTAAATAAAGTTTACTGTATGGATTAATGTCGTACTTTTGTCGTCGTGTGACAAACAAAGATAGTTGTTTCCAAATAATTAGAGCGTATTACTTAACTATTTAACCAAAATTCAGGATGAATTATATAGCAATAAAGATACAAGTGTTGCCCAACCTTGATTATGTAACGGACGTATTAAGCTCTTTATTGGGCGATATCGGGTATGAAAGTTTTGAAGCCGAGGAACAGGGTATAAAAGCGTATGTACAAGAATCGGCTTTTGATGAAGCCAAACTGGAGTCTGTCATTAACGCTTTTCCTTATGAAGCGACCTTTTCGTATGCAATTGAGTCGATTGAAGATCAAAATTGGAATCAGGAGTGGGAGAAGCATTATTTTCAACCGATTGTCATCTCTGACAAATGTGTTATCCATAGTACGCATCATACCAATATTCCAAAAGCGGAGTTTGATATTCTGATTGACCCAAAGATGGCGTTTGGTACCGGCCATCATGAGACGACCTTTTTGATGGTTTCTTATCTGCTTGAAGAAGATGTGCGGGGGAAATCGCTGTTGGATATGGGTTGTGGTACGGCGGTTCTTGCTATTCTGGCATCCATGAAAGGGGCTAATCCGGTGGTGGGTATTGATATTGACGAATGGGCATACAACAATGCGTTGGAAAATATCAGTTTGAATCACGTTGATGAAATCGAGATCAAACTGGGTGGTGCTGAAGTCATCGATACCTCAAAGAATTTTGATGTGGTAATGGCTAATATCAACCGCAATATCCTGTTGGACGATATGCATGTATATATAGCTTGTATGAAAAGTGGTTCGCTGCTGTTTATGAGTGGCTTTTATGAAGAGGATATTCCTCTGATTCGAAAGGAAGCAGAAAAATATGGGGTCACCTATATCAGTTTCACGAAAAAGAATCAGTGGGTAGCTGTGCGATTTGAAATGAAATAACTTAAAGGAGATAGAACATATGGAGAACTTGTTTGATGTCAAAGGAAGGGTAATCGTAATTACCGGAGGTACAGGGGTGTTGGGAAGTTGTATTTCAAAGCATCTCGCCCAACAAGGAGCGAAGTTGGTCATTCTTGCCCGTAATGAAAGCAAAGCCACCAGCTTGCTCGAAGAGATAAAAAAGGAGGGTGGCGAGGCTTTGTTCTTGCAAACGGATGTGCTGGATAAAGCGCGGCTTGAGAAGTGCAAAGAGGTGATACTCGATACGTATGGACGTATTGATGTGTTGATTAATGCGGCTGGAGGTAATATGCCGGGGGCTACCATTGCACCCGATAAGACTATCTTTGATTTAAATATTGATGATTTCCGGAAGGTCGTTGACCTGAATCTGTTTGGAACAGTGATCCCTACGTTGGTTTTTGCCGATGTGATGGTGAAGCAAAAAGAGGGAAGCATCATCAATTTCTCTTCCGAGTCGGCTTTCCGTCCGCTGACACGTGTGTTGGGTTATGGCGTTGCAAAGGCTGCCATCAATAACTTTACGCAATATCTCTCTGCCGAACTTCCGTTAAAGTTTGGAGAAGGTGTACGTGTCAATGCGATTGCACCGGGTTTCTTCCTTACTGAGCAAAACCGCTCTTTGTTGACTAACCCGGATGGCTCGTTGACAGCACGGGGAAGTGCAGTCATCTCACATACTCCTTATGGCCGTTTTGGCAATCCGGTTGATCTGCTAGGCACGATTCAGTATCTTGCAAGTGATGCCTCTCGTTTTACAACGGGCACAGTCACTGTTGTGGATGGCGGGTTTGATGTATTTTGCGTATAACGAACTTTAAAACGAGCGAATCATATGTTTTTAAACGAACAAACGTGGAGATGGTATGGTCCCAATGACCCGGTCTCTTTATGGGATATTCGTCAGGCAGGAGCTACCGGGGTGGTGAATGCATTGCATCATATACCCAATGGAGAAGTGTGGAGTGTGGAGGAGATCAGGAAAAGAAAAGAACTGATTGAGTCCGCGGGCTTGAAGTGGTCTGTTGTTGAAAGTGTTCCGGTGCATGAACATATCAAGACGCAAACAGGAGCATACCTTATATATATAGAGAATTACAAACAGAGCATTCGCAATCTGGCAGCTTGCGGCATTTCTGTGATTACCTATAACTTTATGCCTGTACTTGATTGGACACGTACCGATCTTGCTTATACACTTCCTGATGGCTCAAAAGCTTTGCGGTTTGAAAGAGCTGCTTTTATGGCTTTCGATCTTTACATTTTGAAAAGAGCTGCTGCTGAACAAGAATATTCTGTTTCTGATCAGAAGAAAGCCCGTGTCCGTTTCGAGCAGATGAGTGAGGAGGAAAAACAACTTCTTACCCGTAACATGATAGCCGGACTGCCCGGCTCGGAAGAGAGCTTTACCGTCGAACAGTTTAGAGAGGCATTGGATCGTTACAAAGATATCGATGCGGATAAACTCCGTTCAAACCTGGTTTTCTTCCTGAAAGAAATCTGTCCGGTGGCCGATGAGGTGGGAGCGAAGCTGGTGATTCATCCCGACGATCCTCCTTTTTCAATTCTTGGTTTGCCGCGTGTTATGACTACAGAAGATGATTTTCAGCAGTTGGTGCAGGCCGTTCCCAATGAATCCAACGGACTCTGTCTTTGCACAGGTTCTTTGGGCGTTCGGGCTGATAATGAACTTCCGGATATGATCAGAAGGTGGGGCGATCGGATTAACTTTGTTCATTTTCGTAGCACACAGCGCGATTTGGAAGGCAATTTCTTTGAAGCAAATCATTTGGAAGGGGACGTCGATATGTATGCGGTGATGAAAGCGTTGCTCGAAGTAGAGCAACGACGCGGATGCTCTATTGCGCTTCGTCCGGATCACGGGCATCAGATGATTGATGATTTGAAAAAGAAAACAAACCCGGGCTATTCTTGCATTGGCCGTTTGCGCGGCTTAGCCGAACTTCGTGGTCTCGAAATGGGAATAGCCCGCTCTATGAACGAGAAACGATAAGCTTTGTATCGGTTCGTATAATTCTAACTTCTTACAAAAGCAGCAACGTCATGCCTACGATCCATGACATTGCTGTTTTTTTTTTTTATTTTCGTTTTTGAAAAGGGCAAACCCCCTGATTTTAATGCACCAAATGCACCAAGACTCGCTTGCAGTATACTGTGAGGCATGATGTATCTCCATCATTCTGTTTGCTCGGCTGAAAATTGCTTCCATTTTTGTTTGCTCAGAGCCTTTTTGTATCCCTTTTTCTATTCATTTCCCGTCCATCGCCCCATTTTCGCCCTAGCGTCATTGCGGATTTGACCCGCAATCTCCTGATCGCAGCCCCTCTAATTCCGTTCCTAACCCGCCATTCTTCCCGATCAAACCCTTTCCGCCATTGCGGATTTGACCCGCAATCTCCCGATCGCAGCCTCCAGCCATTGGCCGCCGTCCCGCAATCTCCCGGCAATTCCCCCCAAGCCAGCAACCCCCTGTTTGAGTCAAAAAGCACCCCCAACGCCCCCAACCGCACAAATCTTCCTCTTTGGTCAAAAAAAGTTTCACCCGTTTATTCCCAA
>JAQUZH010000096.1 GCA_028691445.1 Bacteroidales bacterium
GTAATAGCCGAACACAGTGGCCTTCTTCGCCTCTTCCACATTCTTCACGGCCTCTTTGAGCATGTTGGTAAAGTTTTGTCCGTAAAAGATATTGTCTCCCAACACCAGACAGACAGAATCGGTACCAATAAACGACTCTCCAATAATAAATGCTTGTGCCAAACCATCCGGCGAAGGCTGTTCGGCGTATTCTAAACGCACACCATAATCTGAACCATCGCCTAGCAGACGACGAAAACCGGGCAAGTCTTGCGGCGTGGAGATTATCAGAATCTCACGAATACCGGCCAACATAAGCACGGAGATCGGATAATAAATCATCGGCTTGTCAAAAATGGGAAGCATCTGCTTGGATACTCCCTTGGTTATCGGATACAAACGTGTACCTGAACCACCTGCCAACACGATACCTTTCATAGGATTTATATTAGTTTTTATTTACAAAGGTAGCTATAAATGGATAATGAGCAAATAAAACCATCCTATTTGCATGGAAGAACAAGGGTGATCCTCTAAAAAGTTTACTTTTGCATCTCAACAAACACACGTTATATAATGCGTATGCATGGATTACGATAGACAAACCTCTTTCTATTCGTTTGTCTATTCTTCTGCATGGGGCAAGAGCGGAAACCACAGTAAGCAAAAATAAAAAACAGTAAAGAAGGGTTTCTATTCGGCAGCTGGCACTGCTTGGCCCCTGCATTAAGCGGGTTTGCTGACATTATTTGTAGAGCTATTTGAACCTGATTTCGAAAATTAATGTACTTTTGTCTAAATATCAAGTATAAATGAAGCTTTGTCTCTTTTTAAAAGGTCTGTTTCTGACAGTATGTATGCTGATTATCATGCCATCAGTGATAACCGGTCAGAACAATAATCGTTTTGTAGTCGTCATTGATGCCGGACATGGTGGGAAGGACCCGGGTGCAATAGGTTCTTTTTCCAGAGAGAAAAATCTCAATCTGGATATTGCGTTAAAACTGGGTAAGTTGATAACAGATCACACCGATGCTAAGGTTATTTATACCCGCAAAAGTGATGTATTTGTTGAACTAAATGAACGTGCTGAAATAGCCAACCGGGCGAAAGCCAATCTATTCATTTCTATTCACACCAATGCACTCAAAAGCAAAAGCTATTCTGGTACGGAGACCTATTCATTAGGACTTGCACGTTCGGAAGAGAATCTGGAGGTTGCCAAACGGGAAAATGCAGTGATCTTGCTTGAAGATGATTATTCGACCCGCTATGAAGGATTTGATCCAAACTCAACTGAGTCGTATATCATTTTTGAAATGCTACAGGGACAGTACATGGAACAGAGTATTAATCTGGCTAGCTATGTGCAAAGAAACTTTGCAACACAATGTAAACGGATAAACCGCGGGGTAAAACAAGCAGGATTTTTGGTACTTCGTAATACAAGCATGCCAAGCATTTTGATTGAGATAGGTTATATTTCAAACAGAGCAGAGGAAAGATACCTCAATACAGAAAGTGGAAAGAGAGCTATCAGTACTTCTATATATAATGCCTTTGCTGAGTATAAAGAAGACTACGATAAAAAACAAAATGGAAAGATCACGCAACAGGCGGAAATAATCGCTGTGGATAATGAAGATACGGAAGCTGTTGAGGATCCTATTGAAACGGTCGAAACGACTGAACAGACAGAAACTACGAATGTCAACAAATCAAGTTCTTCAGCATCGAATAAGAATAAAAAAATTTACAAGATACAGATTATTGCTTCCGTAAAACCACTCAAAAAGAACTCTTCTGAATTTAAAGGATTGAAAAACGTTGAATTGTTCAAAGATAAGAAATGGTACAAATATACGTATGGAGCTTCTTCCGACTTAAATGAGATTAAAAGACTAAAGAAGAAAATGGTAGACAAGAAATTTAAGAATGCATTCATTATCTCATTCAAGAATGGGGAATTATTAAACTAAAAACGGAATAACTTAAGACTACAACAATTATGGAGAAGAATATGTTTTCTAAAGAAGGAAAAATCGGACTGAGCACGATTATCGCACTATTGCTGCTTTTCTTCGGATTCAATTTCCTGAAGGGAATCAACATGCTGAAACCTTCCAATTACTATTATGCCAAAATTAACAATGTGACCGGATTGGCTGTATCAACGCCCGTCTTGGTGCATGGTTACAATATCGGACTGATTCGTGACATTGATTTCAATTCCGAAAATCCTTCGGAGTTGATCTTGCAACTAAACCTGAACCAAGATTTTAAACTACCGGCCGGAACAAAAGCGTATGTATTTACCGAACTGATGGGTACTGCTTATGTGAATCTTGAAATTGATGATATGCAAAAAACATATCTCAATCCGGGAGATACAATTCTTGCTATTCGTGAAAGTTCAATTACAGAAAAAGCAACAAATGATCTTATGCCCAAAATTGAAGTGACAATGGCTAGGATTGACTCTGTACTTATTTCTCTTCAAAGAGTGTTGGAAAGCCCCACTATAACTCGTACGCTCGAATCTGTTGAGCAAACTAGCAAACAATTAGAACTGGCCTCCACACAACTCAACTTGATCATGCGTAAAGATCTGCCCCAGACATTGGGACATATCAATACTATTTCCGCTAATCTGGAAACGACTACCGACAACTTGAAACAAATTGATTTCAATAAAACCGTGAAAAACGTGGATGACTTACTGCTCTCAATTCGCACTGCAACGGACAAACTGAATCGGAATGATAATTCTCTAGGTCTTCTGCTTAACGACGATCAATTGTACCGTAATCTATCTTTAACGACAGAAAAAGCGGGATCATTACTGATCGATTTGCAGGAACATCCCAAAAGATATGTTCACTTTTCAATATTCGGAAGAAAAGACAAGTAATTCCTTGTTTGAATCTATTCCATATAACAACTATTTTTCGCAGAGTGTTAAAAGAGCTGCTAAATGCTTGTTATTGCAGCAAAAAGTGCGTTTGCATAAAAATATACTTGAAAAACAGGTCAAGTTAACAAAGTATTGGAAGTTAAGTATTTACAAAACAGGAAAAAGTATTACCTATTAGTAATCAATTATTTACAAATAACTTACTGAAAACAAAGAGGATATAGAAGATTCGATTTTCGCAAGAAAAAAGAGATTTGTTTTATTGAAAAGTAAGTTGAATATTTGCATTCCCAAAACAAAAAACAGAGAGTTCAAGAAATAGAATGGAAACAGAGCACCTTAATTTATGGCAAAAATGTCTTAGCATTATCCGCGATAATATCGCGGTAGATGCCTATAAAACATTTTTTGAGCCCATAATACCAATACAGTTAAAAAACAACGAACTGCTTATCCAAGTGCCAAGTATGTTTATATACGAGTTCTTGGAAGAGCATTACGTGGATTTACTGCATAGCGCTCTCTATAGAGAAGGTGGTGAAGGCTTGCGACTCAAATATAAGGTTCGTATGGATAATACCTCAAATTCCGATATGGAGTTGGAAGGTACTGCTCATACCGCTTCCCTGCCTCGTCCGAATATCAATCAGGAAATAAAGAAATACGATACTCCTTTTGAGACAAGAAAATATCTTTCTAATCTCGACCCTCAGCTTAATCCGAATTATACATTCGATAATTTCCTGGAAGGAAGAAGCAATGCGTTAGCGCGAACTGCCGGAAAAGCAGTTGCAGAAAACCCTGGAAAGACAGCTTTTAACCCGCTCTTTATATATGGACCTTCTGGAGTTGGGAAAACGCACTTAATGAATGCAATTGGTGTACAGGCTAAACGGAAGGATCCTCGTACAAGAGTGCTCTATTTATCTGCTCAACTTTTTAAAGTTCAGTATACTGACTCTATTCGCCAAAACAGATTCAACGATTTCATGAATTTCTACCAAACCATCGATTTACTTATCATGGATGATATTCAGGAGCTCTCTGGCGTTACCGCGACTCAAAATACCTTTTTCCATATTTTCAATCACCTTCAACAAAACGGGAAACAGATTATTCTTTCTGCAGATAAGCCTCCTATTCAAATTCAAGGACTAGAAGACCGGTTGCTTACCCGCTTCAAGTGGGGTCTGACAGCAGAAATGGAAAGACCCGACTATCTTTTAAACAAAGCTATTCTTACCCAAAAGATACAAAAAGACGGACTGAACTTCCCGACAGAAGTAGTTGAATACATTGCCCGAAATGTAAAGGATAATGTACGTGATCTGGAAGGCGTTATTGTATCTTTGATGGCACACAGTACGTTCCAGAACAAGGAAATCACGCTAGATCTTGCCAAGAAAGAGCTCAGCAGATGCGTACAGATGACAGAAACGAAGATTTCGATTGATGACATTCAGGAAGTAGTATGTAGTCAATTAAAATTGGAGCGTAAATTGTTATTTACAAAATCACGCAAGCGCGAGATTGTACAAGCCAGACAGATTGCAATGTATCTTGCGAAAAAGCATACTGAATATTCACTCTCACGAATTGGAGAGATATTGGGTAAGAAAGACCATGCAACTGTCTTACATGCATGTAAAACGGTCAAGAATCAAATGGAATATGACAAGAGTTTTTCTGGGTTAGTCAATGAGATCGAACAAACGCTCCAAACCTGTAACTAAATTTTTGTTATAATCAGTTGGCGGCTTCAAACTGCGTTATTGTCCTGTTTGCAGATTCTAGCTATCTCAGCACTGATTTTTCTTAAATATGCCCCCAAAAGTGCTTTTAATAATTTTTTTTCAACATTTCCCAACTTTTTATTGAATTTCTCTTTGCGGTCTCATTAAAAGAAGATATTTTTGGCAGAAATTCAAATATCAAAAAATACTATGAAGGATCTATTGACTAAAATCAAAGGCGAAATTGCTGCTTTCACTGAGAATGCAGACAAACAAGTTGAGAACGGAAACAAGGCTGCAGGCACACGTGCTCGCAAAGCATCCTTAGAGTTGGAAAAACTTTTGAAGGAATTCAGAAAAGTTTCTATCGAAGCTGGAAAGTAGAAAAATAAAAGGCTGTGAGTATTCACAGCCTTTTATTTTTTCTAGCCTTTTGTTTATTTGATTTCTACTCAGCATTTATAATTAAAAGAGGGCACCTTTACCAGGTGCCCTCTTTTAGTAAAGTAGTATTTAGCTTTTAACGATACTCATCCCAGCTTTTAATCTGGATATCATCTACATCTAACTTACAAAAAGCATTGATAAAAGAGCTCGCCAGACGATCATTAGTCAGCAGTGGGATATTGAAGTCTATCGCTGCGCGTCTTACCTGATAGCCATTCTTCAGCTCACCTTGCGTCAGATTCTTTGGAATATTGACTACCAGATCTATCTTCTTATCCTTGATGAGATCAATAGCCTGAGGCTTCTTGTTATCGCTCGGCCAATATACCAAGGTAGCAGGCACACCGTTGTCTACCAAAAACTTTTGTGATCCTCCAGTCGCATACAGGTTATAACCTTTCTCTGATAATAAGCGGGCAGCTTCCAACAGTTCAACTTTAGATTTTGTCGGCCCTGTAGAGAACAGAATATTCTTCTTTGGAATGGTAATACCTACAGAAAGCATAGATTTCAGGATGGCTTCATAAAAGTTATCTCCAATGCATCCCACCTCACCGGTTGATGCCATGTCAACACCTAACACAGGATCGGCCTTCTGAAGCCTTGAGAAGGAGAACTGAGACGCTTTGATACCCACATAATCGAGATCAAATTCGTTCTTATTCGGTTTTTCCACCTCCTCACCCATCATTACCCTTGTCGCAAGTTCGATGAAATTTATCTTTAGCACCTTACTTACAAACGGGAAGCTACGTGAAGCTCTCAAGTTACATTCTATCACCCGCACTTCGTTATTCTTAGCCAGGAACTGCATATTGAACGGTCCTGATATATTCAATTCCTGTGCTATTTGCTTGGCTACTTTCTTGATCTGACGCACTGTTTCAACGTAGATTCTTTGAGCTGGGAACTGTATGGTTGCATCTCCTGAATGAACACCCGCATACTCCACATGTTCAGAAATAGCATAGACAATAATCTCACCTTTTGAAGCTACCGCATCAATTTCAATCTCTTTGGCATTTTGCACAAACTCCGATACAACAACGGGATGTTTCTTGGAAACATCGGCTGCCAATTGCAGGAATGATTCAAGTTCCTCTTTATTGGAGCAAACATTCATGGCAGCACCCGAGAGCACATACGAGGGACGAACCAGCAGAGGGAATCCAACTTCATCGACAAAGCCAAAGATATCTTTTAGACTCGTCAACTCTTTCCAGCGCGGCTGATTGATAACCAGACGGTCAAGCATAGAGGAGAACTTATGGCGGTCTTCCGCATTATCAATACTCTGTGCAGAAGTGCCGAGAATATGGACATTCTGTTCATCCAGACGCATTGCCAGGTTATTCGGAATCTGTCCACCTACCGATACAATGACACCTTGCGGATTTTCCAAGTCAAGAATATCCATGACACGTTCGAAGGTAAGTTCATCAAAGTAAAGGCGATCGCACATATCATAATCAGTGGATACCGTTTCGGGGTTGTAGTTGATCATGACCGAGCGGTAACCCATTTTGCGAACTGTCAGCAACGCATTGACACTACACCAGTCAAACTCAACCGAACTACCGATTCGATAAGCACCACTACCCAAAACAACGACCGAACGATGATCACCCAAATACTTCACATCATTGGAAGTTCCATTATAGGTGATATACAGATAGTTGGTCTGAGCAGGAAATTCTGCCGCCAACGTATCGATCTGCTTAACCACAGGAGTAATACCTCTTTTCTTACGCTCAGCACGTACCTTCAATATCTCATCTTCGAGGTCTTCAGACTCATTTTTCACAATGCTCCGTGCAATCTGAAAGTCAGAGAAACCCCATTTCTTCGCTTGCCATAAAAGATCATCCGGCAGTTCGGCGTAACTCTGACAATCACTAAGTTCGTTGTTGCAATCGATAATATTCTTCAATTTCTGAAGAAACCAGCGGTCAATCTTGGTAAGCGCATGAATCTGATCAATGGTATATCCTGCCTGAAAGGCCTGAGATATGATAAACACCCGTTTATCAGTCGGTATGCTTAGTCCTTTATCCAAGTCCTCAATGTTCAAGGTCTTGTTGCCCACAAATCCATGCATACCCTGCGCAATCATACGAAGTCCCTTCTGAATGGCTTCTTCAAAGGTACGACCGATAGCCATAACCTCTCCAACACTCTTCATTGACGAACCAATCTCTTTGGATACCCCATGGAATTTACCTAAGTCCCAGCGAGGAATTTTCACTACAATATAGTCGAGCGCAGGCTCAAAGAAAGCCGGAGTAGTTTTAGTCACAGAGTTTTTCAAATCCTGCAATCCATACCCTAATCCCAATTTGGCAGCAACAAAAGCCAGCGGATATCCCGTTGCTTTAGACGCAAGAGCTGAAGAACGACTCAAACGAGCGTTTACCTCAATGACACGATAGTCCTCAGACTCCGTATCAAAGGCATATTGCACGTTACACTCTCCCACAATACCGATATGACGAACAATACGAATGGCTATCTCCCGCAGTTTGTGATATTCACTATTGGTCAAGGTTTGCGAAGGAGCCACCACGATACTCTCACCGGTATGAATACCCAGCGGATCGAAGTTCTCCATGTTGCAGACAGTAATACAGTTGTCATAACAGTCGCGCACCACTTCATATTCAATTTCTTTCCATCCTTTGAGCGACTTTTCAATCAGCAGCTGATTGGAAAACGTAAAGGCTTTTTCAGCGAGCTTTTGAAGTTCATCGGCATTGTCGCAGAAACCACTACCAAGTCCACCGAGTGCGTAAGCAGCACGCACAATCACCGGGAATCCGAGTTGATCAGCAGCAGCCAGCGCATCCTCCATATTTTCAGCCGCAATACTCTTAATACTCTTCACGTCGATCTGATCCAGTTTCTTAACAAACAGTTCGCGATCTTCGGTATCAATAATTGCCTGCACCTGCGTACCCAGCACCTTTAGATTATATTTCTCAAGAACTCCACTCTGATGCAACTTCACGCCACAGTTCAGAGCAGTCTGTCCGCCGAATGCGAGCAACAAGCCATCCGGATTCTCTTTAGCAATGACTTTCTCTACAAAATAAGGCGTTACAGGAAGAAAATAGATTTTGTCAGCCACCCCTTCGGAAGTCTGCACGGTGGCGATATTCGGGTTGATCAGCACTGTCTCAATTCCCTCTTCACGAAGTGCTTTTAAGGCCTGCGAACCAGAATAGTCAAATTCACCCGCTTCACCGATTTTGAGTGCTCCGGAGCCCAGCACCAATACTTTTTTAATATTCTTATCCATACCTCTTATTTTGTATTTATCATCTTCAGGAAATCATCAAACAGAAATTCGGTATCCACCGGTCCGCTACTAGCTTCCGGGTGGAACTGTGCCGAAAAGAATGGTTTGCTCTTGTGGCGTATTCCCTCATTGGTACCATCATTCATATTGACAAACAAAGGTTCCCAGTCAGAACCCAGCGTATTGCTATCCACTGCAAACCCATGGTTCTGACTGGTAATGAAGCAACGGTTAGTGCCCACCATCTGAACCGGTTGGTTGTGACTCCGATGACCGTATTTCAGTTTGTAGGTAGAAGCTCCACCTGCTACTGCAAGAAGTTGATTACCCATACAGATGCCAAAGATAGGTCGTTCGTTATTCAGAGCCTGGCGAATATGCTCTACGGTCTCACCGCAGAACTGAGGATTACCCGGTCCGTTGGAAATAAAGAGCGCGTCATACTCGAGCGTGTTAAAGTCATAATTCCAAGGCACGCGGATGATAGAAACATCCCGTTTGAGCAAACAGCGTATAATGTTGTGTTTAATTCCGCAATCAACCAAAGCGATCGTCTTGCTGCCATTGCCATAGCGGATTACCTCTGTACAGCTCGTCTTTGCAACTTGGTTTTCCAGATTAGGGTCGACAAAGTCAATATCGTCCATTTCGGGGAAAAGGATTTTCCCTTTGATAGAACCCTTCTCACGAAGAATCTTTGTCAATTCGCGTGTATCAATTCCGTAAATACCCGGAATTTTGTTTTCAATCAACCAATCGCCTAAACTCTTCTTCGCATTCCAGTGACTAAACTGAAATGAATAGTCTGAAATGACCAATCCGGTCACTTGAATTTTTTCAGACTCAAAAAAAACGGAGAGCCGATTATTGATTGATTCATCAGGCACTCCGTAATTTCCAATAAGAGGATAAGTTACTGTTAATATTTGACCAGAATAGGAAGGGTCGGTCAAACTCTCGGGATATCCGACCATCGCTGTATTAAAGACGACTTCGCCAGAGACCGGGGTTTCATAACCGAATGATTTTCCTTGTAAGACTGTTCCGTCTTCCAGAACTAATTGAGCAGGGCTGCTTTTATACATTCTTTATCTATTTAAATGTGGACACTCTTGTCTGTTACTCTGGGCTGCAAAAGTACGAATAATTTTTCAATAATCGTTGTCAATAATGCAATTTTTAGAAGAATATAGAAAAGTGAGTCTGATGATTCCTCTCTTTCTTCATTCAAAAGCAAAAAGAAAGCAAAACAGAGAGAGTTCAATATCCTATTTCAGTAAAAACAGAGAATTTCTTGCAAATTTCCATAACCAAAAGGGGAAATATATTACCTTTTTGATATACCTTTGTAGCGAATTAACAACAGAATGAATTATTTCAACCCAAAACAACAGTCAAATGGTCAGATTCACAAAAATGCAGGGAGCCGGTAATGATTACGTCTATATAAACGGATTCGTCGAACAGGTTAAAGATCCCGGTGCATTAGCCAAACGGATCAGTGACCGTCATTTCGGCATTGGCTCCGATGGATTGGTTCTGATTCTCCCTTCTGAAACCTGCGACTTTCAGATGCGCATGTTTAATGCAGATGGATCTGAAGCAGAGATGTGCGGCAATGCATCCAGATGTGTGG
>JAQUZH010000097.1 GCA_028691445.1 Bacteroidales bacterium
CAGAAATATCGACGACTTACTAGAAACGACTCGCGAACTGGATGGCCAGTCTGAGAAACGTCGTTCGGTTGACTTTGCTCTCTGGAAGAAAGCCTCCCCTGAACATATCATGCATTGGCCCTCTCCATGGAGTGAAGGTTTCGCGGGATGGCACATGGAGTGCTCGGCGATGGGTACGAAGTATCTGGGTGAAGAGTTTGACATACACGGTGGAGGTATGGATCTTGTCTTCCCGCATCACGAATGCGAGATCGCTCAGTCTACCGCAGCTTTGGGAAAAGAGACTGTCCACTACTGGATGCACAACAACATGATTACGATCAACGGACAAAAGATGGGTAAATCGCTCGGCAACTTCATCACGTTGGATGAGTTCTTTACCGGTACTCATCCGCTGCTGACTCAACCATTCGCACCGATGACTGTTCGTTTCTTTATTCTTCAGGCACATTACCGCAGCACCGTCGATTTTAGTTCGGAAGCACTGCAAGCTTCAGAAAAAGGACTTCTTCGTCTTCTTGAAGGATATGAGCGTTTGAAGAATATCCAACCTTCGGCAGAATCAACGGTAGAGACCAAAGGGTTGCGTCAGCGTTGCGAAGAAGCAATGAAAGACGACCTGAACAGTCCGATCGTCATCTCTCACCTGTTTGATGCACTCAAGAGTGTCAATATCATTTCAGACGGAAAAGCAACCATTTCGAAAGAAGACTTGAGCGAACTGCAGAGCACCTTTAAGTTGTTTGTCGAAGATATCCTCGGTTTGCTCACACAAAGAGAAGACTCTTCTTCTTTGCAAGCATACAAAGGAGCTATTGACCTGTTGCTCAACATCCGCATGGAAGCAAAAGCAAGAAAAGATTGGGAGACTTCCGACAAGATACGCAACCAACTGACCGAGCTCGGCTTTGATATCAAAGACAAGAAGGACGGTTTTGAATGGAATCTGAACTGAGACAGCACTGCATGGGCATCAAAGAGTTTATAAGCAAAGACCGTTTTGCCAACTTTATAGGAGCAGAACTTCTGGAAGTAGCTGATGGTGCAGCAACGACCAAACTAACGATAAAAGAGCACCACCTGAACGGAGTAGATATTACTCAAGGTGGTGTGCTCTTTACATTGGCTGACCTTGCTTTTGCTGCAGCTGCTAATTCGAGAGGAAAAGTCGCAGTCATGCTGACCTCTTCGGCTTCGTTTATCAAAGCGACAGTGTGCGGCGAAACGATCTATGCGAAAGCATCCGAAATAAGCCTTCATAAAAGGATTGCGACCTATCATGTCGAGGTAACCAATGCGAAGGACGAGTTGATTTTTACACTGGAAGGAACAGCCTACCGCAAAGAGATTGACATCCCTCTTGACAAGTAACTACCCGAAAAAGTTCCATTAAGCATGAAGGTGACTTAAAAACAGCGAGGGACTCAGAAATTTCTGAGTCCCTCGCTGTTTACGCACAGTTACTTTTTACAGTGCCGCGCTGATCTTTTGAGCTATCGTTTTAAACTGTTCTTCAGTGAGCTGAAGCTTCTTGTTGGAAAACAACATGTCATTTTCATTATCCAACGGGATCAAATGAATATGGGCATGCGGCACCTGTAAGCCAAGAACTGCAACTCCCACACGATTGCAGGCTATCGCTTGTTTGATGGCTTTGGCCACTTTTCCGGCAAAAATATGCATCGCACCGAGCTCTTCCGGCTCCAGATCGAAGATGTAATCCACCTCTTTCTTTGGCACTACCAAAGTATGTCCGATTTTCAACGGACTGATATCTAAGAACGCAAAGAAATGCTCATCCTCTGCAATCTTATAGCAAGGGATCTCGCCTTGAATAATTCTGCTGAATATGGTTGCCATCCGATCTCTTTTTAAATTGAAATATCAACAACTTCAAACTCCATAATGCCGGAAGGAACAGTAACCTTTGCTCTTTCTCCCAGCTTCTTCCCCATTAATCCCTGAGCAATAGGTGTAGATACAGAAAGCTTACCTTCGCGAACATTCGCTTCACTTTCAGGAACAATAGTATAAACCATTGTCTGTCCGTTGAGAATATTCTTGATCGTAATCTTACTCATTATCTGAACCTCGTCAGTGGTCACTTTACTTTGATCTATGATACGTGCACTGGAAAACAAAGTCTTAAGACGAGCAATCCTGGATTCCAGTATACCCTGAGCTTCTTTGGCCGCATCATATTCCGCATTCTCAGATAAGTCTCCCTTGTCACGAGCCTCAGCTATTTGCTGTATAATCTCCGGACGTTTTACACTTTCTAAATACTGAATTTCATCAACCAGCTTTTTGTAACCTTCATCAGTCATATAGCTTGTAGCCATAACTAATTCCTCCTATTATTTTTATGTGAAAAAATATACAAAACAGAAAGAATTCCGGCAGGATGCTAGAACTCTTTCTGTTTTGTACCAATAACAACTCTGCAAATATAGATCTTAAACCTCAATGGAACAAATATAAATACATGCTTTATAACACATCGCTTACTGAATGAGCCACTTAATTCAATAATCCGGAGATGCTGACTTCAATATCTTTGATCTGAGCTTTGCTTTCAACAACATCTCCCTCGCGATTAATCAGAAAATATGAGGGCAACTCTTTCACATTGTATTTTTGCACATACGGCGAACGATTGCTCATCTTATCAAAGACGCAAATCCAGGGGAGATTGCCGGCAGATACTTTCCAGAAGTGCTCATCCTGATCGAGAGAGATCTGGTAAATCTCAAAACCTTTCTCTTTATATTTCTTATATAACTCAGCCAACGCTATATTGTGAACAGGAGAGAGCTTTGCCTGATAAGCGGTGAAATCCAATAAGACGACTTTTCCTTTCAAAGAGGACAAACGAATCATCTTGCCCGAAAGATTGGGTAGTTCTATTTCGAAACCTCCTACGACATTGCTCTGATCGGAAAGCGATCGGGCAATTTCATTTTTCTTGAGCGTCGTGAGTCCTTGCAAGGTTATATCGTGAAGGTGCTTGGATCGGGGAGATTTGGGATACAACTGGTCAAAGTAGGTCGCAACTGCCGAGAAGTATCTATTATCCTCCTTAGTATAGGGGTTAAAGAGAGAGTAATTGCCTACTCTTTGAAAAAGGGCATAATAAGAAGCCAGCGATTGAGGACGCAGAATGATATCAGGGATCACAGCCTTTTTATGCTCATCAACTATCGATCGCAACCGAACTGTATAGAGCGAATCATTCACCGAACCGGATTTGTAATCGGCAAGGAGCTGATCAACCTTTTTCTCTGTCTCTCTTTGGCGTTGAATGAATGATTGTAAACGAATATTTTCTTCTGAACCTTTGATTGTGAGTGCCTCCCGAAATGTTTTTTGAGCACTCTCGATAGAGATCGTTCCGACAGAATCAATGATCAAAGTGAGTGAAGAGTTTTTGCTCTTGAGCGTATAAAACTCGGGGTACTCTTGTTTCTGAATTTGAAAGTGGAAAGAACCGTTTTTATCCACAACGACGGTATCAACTGCTTTATCACCTCCGATCTCCGATCTTTCCAACACCAATGTATCACCTTTCATATCAGAGAGTTCTCCTTCAATAATCACTTTTGTTTTATTCTGGCAGGAGACAAAACTGATTAACAGAAGAAGTACACAATAGAAGAATCCTGTTCTTTTCATCGCTTTAAATTTTGAGATGCAAAGATACATTATTAAATTTTCGCCAAAGAAAAATCGGCCGTTTAATTGAATAAAAACAGTCGCGATTTGAAAATATTCAAGCTAACATTCTGATTAGAAAAAAGTTTCAACTATCTTTGCGTCAATTTATATAGAAGAAATAATAAAGTATTTTATGATTAATCCAATTAGTAAGACGATTGAACTTGGTGACGGAAGGACTATCACCATCGAAACCGGGAAATTGGCTAAACAAGCTGACGGATCAGTAATGGTTCGCATGGGCAACACAATGTTGCTGGCTACTGTTTGTGCCGCAAAAGATGCAGTTCCCGGTACTGATTTTATGCCATTACAGGTTGAGTACAAAGAAAAGTTTTCTGCTTTCGGACGTTTTCCCGGAGGTTTTACCAAAAGAGAAGGCAGAGCTTCTGACTATGAAATTCTTACATGTCGCTTGGTCGACCGCGCATTGCGCCCACTGTTTCCTGATAACTACCATGCAGAAGTATATGTAAACATTATACTTTTCTCTGCCGATGGAATTGATATACCTGATGCTTTAGCAGGTTTGGCTGCATCAGCTGCTCTTGCAGTTTCTGATATCCCATTCAACGGTCCTATCTCTGAAGTCAGAGTCGGTCGTATCAATGGCGAGTTTGTAATTAATCCGACCTATGAACAGTTGGAACAAGCCGATATGGATATCATGGTAGCTGCTACCTATGATAACATCATGATGGTGGAAGGTGAGATGAAAGAGGTTTCTGAAGCTGAACTGCTGGAAGCTATGAAAGTTGCTCATGAAGCGATCAAGGTTCATTGCAAAGCGCAGATGGAACTGACCGAAATGGTTGGCAAAACTCAGAAACGCGAATACAACCACGAAGAAAACGATGAAGATCTTCGCAAGGCTGTAAAAGAAGCTTGCTATGACAAAGCTTATGCTATTGCTGCTTCTGGAAATAAAAACAAACATGAACGCGAAGATGCTTTTAAAGCTATCCGTGATGAGTTTAAGGCTCAACTTGCTGAAGAGGTTCTTGCAGCAAAAGGATCGTTAGTGGATCGCTACTATCATGACGTAGAGAAAGATGCGATGCGCCGCTGTATTCTTGACGAAGGAAACCGTCTGGATGGTCGTAAGACAACAGAAATTCGTCCGATCTGGTCTGAAGTAGGTTATCTTCCCGGCCCTCATGGCTCAGCTATCTTTACCCGTGGTGAAACGCAGTCTTTGACTTCTGTTACTCTGGGAACCAAGATGGATGAGAAAAAAATTGATAATGTACTGGATGCCGGAACTGAGAGATTCCTGCTTCATTACAACTTCCCTCCGTTCTCTACCGGTGAAGCGAAAGCTCAAAGAGGTACAGGACGCCGCGAAATTGGTCATGGTCACTTGGCATATCGCGCCCTGAAAGAAGTTATTCCGGCTAATTACCCGTATGTTATCCGCATCGTTTCTGACATACTTGAATCAAACGGTTCTTCTTCAATGGCTACGGTTTGCGCCGGAACATTGGCGTTAATGGATGCGGGTGTTCAAATCAAGAAACCGGTTTCTGGCATTGCTATGGGATTGATTAAGAATGCCGGAGAAGAAAAATTCGCTGTTCTTTCTGATATTCTTGGTGATGAAGATCACCTGGGTGATATGGACTTCAAGGTAACCGGAACAAAAGATGGTATAACTGCAACTCAAATGGACATCAAGGTGGACGGACTTTCATTTGAAATTCTGGAGAAAGCATTGAACCAGGCTAAAGATGGTCGTATGCACATCCTTGGTAAGATTGCAGAAACAATCACTGAACCACGAGCCGACTTGAAAGATCATGCTCCTCGTATTGAGATGATGATTATCCCGAAAGAATTTATTGGTGCTGTAATCGGCCCGGGCGGTAAGATCATTCAGGGAATGCAGGAAGAAACCGGAGCAACGATTACAATTGAAGAGGTTGATGGCATTGGTCGTATTGAGATTTCCGGTACAAACAGGAAATGTATTGATGCAGCAATTGCTAAGATTAAAGGCATCGTAGCCATTCCTGAAGTGGGAGAAATTTACACTGGAAAAGTTCGTTCAATTATGCCTTATGGTGCATTTGTTGAATTCCTTCCAGGTAAAGATGGTTTGCTGCACATCTCTGAGATTGCTTGGGAAAGATTGGAGAATGTAGAACAGGCTGGCATCAAAGAAGGTGATCAAATCGAGGTTAAATTGCTTGAGGTAGATCCTAAGACCGGCAAGTTCAAACTGTCGCGCAAAGCTATGCTTCCACGTCCTCCGAAAGAAGAGAAGAAAGCATAAACTGTTTGCATCAAACAAACATAGAAAAAAAGAGAGAAGTGCAATCACTTCTCTCTTTTTTTTTCCTTTATCAGAGGTTTATTGCACCACGTTGGAGTAGACCTTATATCCAATATAGCCCGCTATCAATGTCGTTATAAGTGACAGGTGCAACGGGTTCTGCTGTAAAATGCCGGAGTCAAGAAGGGCCAGCCCCATCTTTTGCATCAGATTGGCAACCAACTGACATCCGTCAATTGAGACAAACAGAAAAACACCTGAAACAACACAAAGGAGAGTCCACACTTGGACGAAACATTCTGCTCTTCCCGGCAAATGACGCATCACCCGAGCAGAAAAGCCTTCGTCGGACAACTTTTTCTCTGTTTGCTTCAAATAATTGCGGATCAATTGATCATCACTATCATGTACCATAACCATTTTGTTTTAAGAAGTGTGCTAACTTTTCTTTTCCTCTGGAAAGGTGTGACTTCACTGTTCCCTCGGGAAGATTCTTGACGGATGAAATTTTACGTATACTCAGATCTTGCATATAAAACAGGATGATACAAGAGCGCTCTTCTTCTTTTAAATAGCGAAGTCCGGCATACACATCCATCATTTGCGCTGAATCGTGTTGAACAGCGTGATGCGATAACTCAATAACTTCTTCATCCATTGGCATCCATTCTTTCCGACTGCGAATATAATCATAATAGGTATGATATGCAATACGGATCAGCCAGGTTGAAAATTCAGAGAGATTGCGAAAACTATCCAGATGAACATAGGCCTTTAAAAATGTTTCTTGGGCCAGGTCATCACTCAGTTCTCTATCTCCTGCCGTCAGGCGCATCAGAAAGTTCCTGACGGGAGATTGATATTTCCGCACCAGCTGATCAAAGGCTCGTTTATTGTTGAATAATAAAACTTGCGCGATCAAAGAGATGTCGCCGGAAGAAGTCATTGCTGCTCTTCGTCCTTTTGATTAGATTCTAGCGGAGCTGCTTTCTTTTGCTCTCTGTTTTCTTCTTGCTTCTTCAAATAATAACTTACCAGCTGTCCAATACCCACAAAGACAAAGACTAGTCCGACACAAGCCATTTCAATGTCTATTGTTACCCAGAACAAGACAAAGATTCCTATTCCGAACGAAATATTCAATATGGCTCCATCTAGACGATTCTTTTTCTTCTTGCCACTTTCCAGCTCCTTAATTACATCGGCTGAAATCGGTTGGCCGGAATTAATGGCCGCCTGCATCAAAGCATATTTACGCTTTTTCGATGAATAATGAGACGTAATAAGCACGATAACAATGACTGCGATCAGAATAATAGGTGCTGCCATTACAAAAACAATAAATAGAATAGGGATCAGCATAACCTTTCCGGCCACAGCTCCAATTTCATCAAAGTATCCTCCCGTCATTTTATCAAAAAAGGGTTCAGGGTTTTCGGCAAATTCATTTATTCGAGCTTGAAACAAAGAATCAACCATTACATTGATCGCTACAGAATCACTCTTTCCATTTCCATCTTTACCAGAAGCGGAAATCTGAATGGTTTGTGGCGATGAGAGAGCAGAGACCGGAACGGAGGCAGAGAATAAAGCGACCATTCCCAACAGGAAAGCACAGATTGTTTGTTTCATCGTTTTTGAATTTAATTGGTTGATAAACAGAATTTACCTCTTAGACGCAACGAACAGATCAGAAAGTTGCAAAGGAACAATTTATTTTGAAAAAAGAGAGGAAGAGCGAGCATTATAAATTCCCAATTGGTCGCTTAATTAATAATAAATGTTTATTTTTACGCGCTCCGGTGAAAAGCAAATACAATATGTAAGAGGTGCCAATCAGAAGAGAAATAGTTGTATACTTTTTCAGAAACAACTCTCCCTGAATAAAACACAGCGGTGCAATAAGGGCTTGTATTATTTGAATTAGACTCTCTTGCCAGAGGTGCAAGAGTGGTTTGGTAAAGGAGTAACAAAAAGGTTGATTTACAGCTAAATATTACATTATCATCCTTTATCGAAGAATAAACGTTTTTTATACAACTATTTCGCTGTTTGAAATAACTTCCATATCTTTGCAAAAAATACAATCTAAAAAAGTATGAACAGTCGAATTATTATGGAGCGTGCAGCAGACAATGTGCGCATTTTGGCGGCTTCTATGGTTGAAAAAGCTAAATCCGGTCACCCGGGCGGAGCAATGGGCGGAGCTGATTTTATTAATGTTCTGTACTCTGAGTTTTTGGAATATGATCCAAAGAACCCTTCTTGGGAAGGTCGCGATCGTTTATTCCTAGATCCGGGTCACATGTCACCAATGCTCTATTCCGTTTTGGCTCTAACCGGCAAATACACAATGGACGAACTGGCTCAGTTTCGTCAATGGGAAAGTGTAACACCGGGACATCCTGAGGTTGATATCATGCGTGGGGTCGAAAACACTTCGGGTCCTCTTGGACAAGGTCACACTTTTGCTGCAGGTGCTGCAATAGCTGCAAAATTCCTGAAAGCAAAATTTGGAGAGGTGATGAACCAAACTATTTACGCTTTTATTTCAGACGGTGGTATTCAGGAGGAGATATCTCAAGGTACCGGTCGTATTGCCGGACATTTAGGACTCGACAACCTGATTATGTTTTATGATTCAAATGACATCCAACTATCAACCGGCACAAACGAAGTGTCAAGTGAAGATGTTGCTGCAAAATACAAAGCTTGGAAGTGGAATGTCATTGAGATTAACGGTAATGACTGTGACGAAATTCGCAAAGCTCTGACTGCTGCAAAAGCAGAAACAGAACGCCCTACTTTGATTATTGGGAAAACCATTATGGGTAAGGGTGCGGTTACAGCTGAATCAGCCAACTTCGAACGCAAATGTTCAACGCACGGTCAGCCGCTTAGCGCTGCCGGAGCATCTTATACAGAAACGATTAAGAACCTTGGCGGTAATCCTGAAAGTCCATTTCAGATATTCCCTGATGTTGCAGAATTGTATGCAAAACGAGCTGCAGAACTACAAGAAATTGTGTCTGCAAAATATGCAGCAAAAGCTACTTGGGCAAAAGAAAACCCAGAAGCTGCTGCTAAACTTGAACTTTTCTTTGCCGGTAAAGCGCCTGCTGTAAACTGGGATGCTATCAAACAAAAAGCCGGAGGAGCTACTCGCGGGGCTTCAGCCACCGTACTCGGCGTTTTGGCTACTGAGGTAGAGAATATGATTTGCGCCTCTGCAGACCTTTCAAACTCAGATAAGACAGACGGATTCCTTAATAAGACACATGCCTTGGTAAAAGGAGATTTCTCCGGATCATTCTTTCAAGCTGGTGTATCAGAACTTACCATGGCTTGTATGTGTATTGGTATGGCACTTCATGGTGGTGTGATTGCAGCATGTGGTACCTTCTTTGTATTTTCAGATTACATGAAACCGGCTGTTCGTATGGCTGCGTTGATGGAATTGCCTGTTAAGTTTATCTGGACACATGATGCCTTCCGTGTTGGAGAAGATGGTCCTACCCATGAACCCGTTGAACAGGAAGCACAAATCCGTCTGATGGAAAAACTAAAGAACCACAAAGGTCATAGTTCAATGCTGGTATTGCGCCCTGCAGATGTTGAAGAAACAACTGAAGCATGGAGGTTGGCTATGGAGAATACTTCGACTCCGACAGGATTAATCTTCTCTCGTCAGAATATTGCTAATCTGCCTGCCGGTACAAACTATAAAGAAGCTGCCAAAGGAGCCTATATCGTTGCCGGTGCTGATGAAAACCCGGATGTCATTTTAGTTGCATCTGGCTCTGAAGTATCAACTCTGGTAGCTGGCGCTGAACTTCTTCGCAAAGAGGGTATCAAACTTCGCATTGTTTCTGCTCCTTCAGAAGGACTCTTCAGAAGTCAGAATAAAGCATATCAGGAGTCAACCATTCCTGCGGGAGCAAAAGTGTTCGGACTTACTGCGGGACTTCCGGTT
>JAQUZH010000098.1 GCA_028691445.1 Bacteroidales bacterium
GCGCTATCGGCAATCTGATATTCAGTTCCATCTTTCGAAATTAAAGAGGTATGATTGGCAAGGCCGACAATCTCCCCAATCTCCAACACTTTACTCACTAGATTGGCTACAGTATCACGCGTTTGTGCATTTATGATATGAAAGACTTCGTCTAATGGCCTGCCAGCCGCTTCAGCAAATTTGCATCCACAAAGTTTTTCGGCAACCGTGTTCATCCGTATAACCCGTCCATTAATATCAGTGGAAATCACAGCATCGCCTATTGAGTTGAGGGTGATGGAAAGACTTTCTTCACTTTTTTGAATTTTTTCTTCTGCCAGTTTACGTTCGGTGATTTCAATGGTGTAACCCGCCAAAAGTTTTTTATCACCGAATGCAATGGGATACTTTATGGTTGAGTAGTAACGGTTATCAAACTCCTCATCGATCTTTATGATTTCTTCGTTTGAAACTACTATCCAATCATCTTTTGACATTTTATCAGCAAATGGTTCTGGATAGATTTCCTGCATCGTTTTGCCTATAATTGCACTCCCAGGAACACCAATCATATCTATGAAATTATCACTTGCTTTCAGTACCCTGCTTTCTGTTGGAGTAACCTCTTTGATGTAAGAATAGATGGGAGAGTATTTCATGTATGAAGATAGCAGTTCCTCGCTCAGGCGAATCGCTTCTTCTGTCTGTTTACGTTCTGTAATGTCTCTGGCTACAGAATGAAAAATAGTTTTATTTCTGAAGTGAGTGATATTTGTACTTAACTCTATCGGAATTATTCTTCCGTTTTTGGAGACATGCTCTACTTCAAATAGAGCATGTCCCTTTTCAATTGTTATTCTGATTCTCTCTTTATATCCCGGTTTTGACTTTTCTGAATGTATATCAAAAGGAGATTTTGATAGAAATTCTTCCTGGGAATAACCGAACATCTGACAAGCAGTATCATTTACAAGGATAAAATTACTAAGTGTTCCGTCATCCATTAGTTCTGATGCATACATAGCATCTTGTATGCTTTCGTACAACATCCGATAGGTTGCTTCGCTTTCTTCTGTCCGTTCTTTGGCTAATCGCAGTTGTTCATTGATTTGGGCCAATTCTTGCTTGGTTTTCTCTTGATCGTCCATATTAAAGTACCTTATAACAGTGAAAAGTTTAAATAGGGTCTTTGGGCAATAGAAAGGAAAGTACTCTTTATTGAGTAGTATGCGAAGATATGCAATAATTCTATTATTGCAGTTATTATCCTTCAATATTTTTATGGTCGGACGATTTTCTGTTGGATAGGTGTATACGAATTGATAATAGAGTCTTCGATCAATTATTTCTGCTTGTCTAGCAGCTCATTAAAATTCAAAGGTTAGTCCAATTGTGGGAAGGAGCGTACCGCTTTCTCTCTTCAGACTTTTCATCACGTAGCGTGTGTTGTCCGTCGGATTGATACTCCCGGTGCTGATGACTACATCCTGTTCCAAGAGCTTACTGTTTGTGATGTTTTGGATGTCCAGGTAGATGCCAAGCATGTAGCGGTTTCGGATATAATAGGTCTTATCCACACGAAGGTCCAGTTGACCGAAAGCATTGTATCGAGAGGTATTAAACTTGCTATAATCAAAGTAGGGACGTGCTTGTACATCCCATGCTGTAATGAGAGACGATTTGTCTAGATCATAGGGAGTGTAGGGGGCTCCGCCGATCAGGCTGTATTTCATTCCCAGACTCCAGTTGTGGGAGAAGTTGTAGGTGCCTCGCACATTGAAGATGTATCGGTTGTCCCAGGAGGAAACAAGATAGGGATCTAGCGTGCTGTTTCTGTATTCGCTCTTGAAGAGGGTAAAAGAGGAGGAAAGCATGAGCTTTTCAGGTATGCGCCATTCAGCGAGCAGTTCTAATCCATAAGAACGACCTTGAGCGGAGGAAGAAAGAGCTTCGTTGCCGATGACTCCGTAATCGTTGCCTTTGCAGGTGAGTGGGATACTATCATTAAGGGAAAGGGGAATCCTCTTGTACCTTTTGTAAAAGAGTTCGGCACTGAGCTCGATCTGCTTACCGAGCGAATAGGTGAGTCCGGTGCTGATCTGATCGGAAAGCATATAGCGTAAATCGGACTTGTTGATGAACTGACCACCCGATTTGAAACCCATGGCTGTGGAAGGAGGCAACTGATAATAACGGCCGAGAGCTCCACTCCAGTAGAGGTTGTCGACCAAACGATAGGAGAGCGAGAGACGGGGAGAAAACTGTTCCAACGGGTTGCGCATCTTGTTGGAGTAGTCGGTACCATCGAGTCGTACACTTGCGGTGGCGATAAACTGTTCGTCGGGTGCTTCATAAGTAGCTCTGGAGAAGAGCCCCCAACGGAGGAAGCCGAAGCTCGTCTGGTAATTAATCTCTTGGATTGCTTGCTTGAGAAAGAGTTTTTGAAAGGTGTTATTGCTGTATTGGGAATAGTCCAGACTGAAACCGCTATTAAACTCCCAGTTGCCGGCAACGTAGAGATCTTCCATACGCAGACGGGTATCTTGTTCGGTGGAACCGAGCCGGAGCGTCAGACTGTCCGGATAGGTGTCGGCATTGTTTCTGTATTTCGTATTGGTATTGTTGAGAAAGTTGTAGCTCACCACAACTGTTTGCACATGTGCTCCCGCATAATGTTTGTATGCTGCTCCCAGGGTGAATGTCTTTTGTTTGATTTGAGGCAGAAAGCCGACAATGTATTCCGCGTCTTCGTCTTTGGGTGAATCGCTGAGATTCATGTCGTCGATGCCTCCCAAGCCGAGTAATGTAAGTTCGTGATGCTCTGAAAAACGACGTTTGACTTTAAACTGTGCATCGGTAAAGGTGGGCAGAAAGGGAAGACCTAATGCCTTGAAAAGAAACTCCAGATAGCTTCGACGCACGGAGACCAGGTAGGTCGTCTTGTCGTCAATGTACCCGTTTGCCGCCAATGATAACTCGGAAGCACCGACTGTGGCTTTGAAAGATTGTTTCTGTGGACTTCCGTCGCGCAGACTGATATCCATCACCGAACTAAGCGCATTGCCTTTGTTGGAAGGAAAAGCGCTGGTAAAGAAGTTGACTTCACGAATAAGGTCTGCATTGATCAATCCGACGGGACCTCCGGATGCTCCTTGTGTGCTGAAATGATTGATATTGGGAATCTCAATACCATCCATGTAAAAGCGGTTTTCCGACGGACCTCCACCGCGTACGATCAGATCGTTGCGGTAGCTGGTAGGAGAGAAGGCGACACCCGGATATGACTGTACAATCCGTGAAATGTCGCGGTTGGCTCCGGGACTTTTCTCTATCTCTTGCAACCCAATGGTACGAACACCTACCGGACTCTCAGCTATAAGAAAGCTTGCGGGTATTGAGATCAGTATTTCATCCAGTTGAAAGGCGTTTTCTTCGAGATCGATATTCACGTAAAGGTCATGGGCCGTAAGGATATAATCGGGTGTAATAAGAGGCTTGTATCCCAAACTGGTTGCTTGCAGACGGTGTATGCCTGAGGGAACGCGAGAAATTGAAAAGTTGCCCGCTGAATCGGTGTAGGCTCCTAGTGCCTTGCCATATACATTGATACTGATGAAAGGAAGAGGGGTGCGGGTACTCTTGTCGATGACTTTCCCTCGAATGGAATAGGTGGCTTGGGCTGCACTGCGGCAAACTGAAATAAGGGAGAAAAGAAACACGAATAGCAGTAGAATGTAGTCTCTATTTCTCATAAGTAGTATTGTCTTAATAATGAGTGTTAAGATCTTGAATATATTGAATATTCAAAGAATATATTAGTATATTTGCGCCTAATCCCTGCAAATATACTAATTCTTCGGATATGAAAAAGTATCTTCCTCTATTTCTGATTCTTCTGATTCCTTTGATTGCCTGCGAGAAGAGTGATGATCAGGAACTTCTGATCAATCGATCCATTATTGAGATGGCTACCGATGAGGATATTACGAATACAGCGGTGCCTCCTTCCGGATTCTATAATCCATACAGCTATGCAGGAAGCGTCAGACTGAAGGGCCAGATGCATTGTCATTCAACCAATTCTGCGGATGGAAATTATACACCTTCAGAGTTGGCAGCTATGTTTAAAAAGGCAGGATATGATTTCTTTACCATCACAGATCATGACTATATCACGACCGAACCGCAAGGCAATGAACTAATCTGGTTGTGTAATTCGTATGAAAGTACACAGATGACGCATCAATGCGTGTATAATGCGGGTAGCGTGCTCAAAGGAGTGCTTTCCATTCGCGATGTGATTGACTACCAGGTGTTCAAAAGGAGTGCTGTGGTCGGACTTGCACATCCGAATTGGCTAAGGCATTGGGTGGAAAAAGAGGATTTGATTACTGACTGTAAAGGTACTTCGTTTGTAGAAGTGTGGAATGGTACTATGAATACTTCACTCGGAGAGAATGGACCCAGAGCCTGGGATATCATGCTTTCCAACAATATGCGTGTGCTTGCTTTAGCGGTAGATGATTTGCATGCGGCCGGACATCTGAAGAAAGGATGGGTGGAGGTGTTGTCAATGAGTCGAAACCGGAATGACATCATGTTTGCATTGCTCAAAGGTGCTTTTTATGCAACTAACGGTGCAACGATTGATGCTGTAGAGTACCGAAGAGATACCATTACAATTCGTACAGGTAGTCCAACAGCAATTACTGCATTTTATGGTGTTGATGGAGTGCAGCTGGGCGAGAAAATAGTGGGTAATAATGCACAGTACGGAATAAAGGGATCGGAGAAATATGTAAGAGCCGTTGTAGAAAACAAAGGGAAATATTGCTGGACTCAACCGATTTTTCTGAAGTAAGTATCTTTTTTTTCGTTTTTCACCATTCATTTCCTTATTTGTATTTGAAAGTTGAAATAGTTGGACTTTAATGTGTTAGAATAGAAGATGCTGCGATAGGAGTCTTGTAAGTAAGGATTTTAGATGTTGCAACTCTTCTCTAAGTGAAAAAAAGATTAAAAGCAAGGCAGTTCTTTCCATTATTATGTGTATTTTTGCACCCGAAAAAATAGAGATTTAAATTCATAAGTCAATGACGGAAATAATAGGGGTAATATCACAGGTCATAGGGCCTGTAGTTGATGTCTATTTTAAGAGCAACGAAGAGGGAGTCGCACGTTTACCACGTATCCATGATGCGATGGAAGTGAATCGTGCCAACGGCAAACCACTGATTCTTGAAGTGCAACAACACATCGGTGAGAATACGGTGCGAACTGTAGCGTTGGATAGTACGGATGGACTTCAAAGAGGACTTCATGTTGTATCCCGAAAGTCTCCTATTCGTATGCCTATCGGTGAACAGGTGAAAGGACGACTGATGAATGTGATTGGTGACCCTATCGATGGCATGAAAGAACTGGACAATGAGGGAGCCTATTCGATTCATAGAAATCCGCCTAAGTTTGATGAATTGACAACTACCAAAGAGATATTCTGGACCGGAATCAAAGTGATTGATCTGCTTGAACCATACAGTAAAGGAGGAAAGATTGGTTTGTTTGGTGGAGCCGGCGTGGGAAAGACAGTACTTATTATGGAGCTGATCAACAACGTGGCGAAAAAGAACAATGGTTTCTCTGTATTTGCCGGTGTGGGTGAGCGTACACGTGAAGGTAATGACTTGCTCCGTGAAATGATCGAATCGGGTGTTATCAAATACGGTGAAGAGTTTAAAAAGAGTATGGAGAAAGGTCACTGGGATCTCTCTAAAGTAGATTATAATGAAGTGGCAAAATCTCAGGCTAGCTTGGTGTTTGGCCAGATGAATGAACCTCCCGGAGCCCGTGCATCCGTGGCTTTATCGGGACTGACGATTGCGGAGTCTTTCCGTGATATGGGTAATGAAGCGGGTACTTCCAGCGACATCTTGTTTTTTATTGATAATATATTCCGTTTCACTCAGGCTGGTTCTGAGGTATCTGCATTGCTAGGACGTATGCCGTCGGCCGTAGGATATCAACCGACTCTGGCATCTGAGATGGGAGCTATGCAGGAGCGGATCACTTCAACCAAGACTGGATCTATCACATCTGTGCAGGCTATCTATGTGCCTGCTGATGACCTTACCGACCCTGCTCCGGCTACAACTTTTGCGCACCTTGATGCAACAACCGTATTGAACCGTAAGATTACAGAAATGGGTATTTATCCGGCTGTAGATCCGTTGGAGTCAACGTCGCGTGTGCTTGATCCACTTGTGGTGGGTGAAGAACATTACAATACGGCTCAACGGGTGAAAATGATTTTGCAGCGTAATAAAGAGTTGCAGGATATCATCTCTATCTTGGGAATGGAGGAACTTTCTGACGAAGACCGCAAGGTGGTTAACCGTGCGCGCCGTGTGCAACGTTTCCTTTCTCAGCCATTTACCGTTGCCGAACAGTTTACAGGTATCAATGGTGTGATGGTCTCTATCGATGATACAATCAAAGGCTTTAAAATGATTCTGGATGGCGAGGTGGATTATCTTCCTGAAGCTGCTTTCCTGAATGTTGGAACCATTGAAGAGGCTATTGCGAAAGGAAAAGAGTTGTTGGAAAAAGCAAATAACGCATCAAATTAATAGACAATGAAACTACATATATACACTCCTGATAAGATTCTGTATGATGGTGATACTGATAGTGTTACAATACCTGGTATGAAGGGATCATTCACTATTCTAAAGAATCACGCGCCTCTGATTTCTTCTATTAATAAAGGAGTGATCAAGTACAAAGTGTCGGATACTGAAGAGAAGCTGAGCGTGAATAGTGGTTTCGTGGAAGTGAGAAACAATGTGATTACCATTTGTGCTGAGATTAATAAGTAAGAGCTATGAGAAGACTTAAAAAACTATTTGATTGGGAACTTACTCTCTGGTTTGGAGGCTTGGGGATTCTGTTTGGATTGTTGCTTAGGTTCGTGTTTACTGAATACTATTTTCAAGCCTATCCCACAATTCCTGTGTTTTATTACGTGCTCGGGCTAATGACAGTTCACACTCTGGAACATAGTAAACCTTCGAATGAGATATCGATGGTCAACCGTTATATGTTGATGAGAGGTTTCAAACTGTTAGTCACTTTAGTTTTTGTTGGATGTAGTCTTTTTTTTATGAAGCAGAAACGAACCAATTTTCTGTTGGTGGTTATGATGTTTTATTTCGTCTATCTCATACTAGAAACTTATTTCTTTTACAGATACGAGAAAAGACTTAAAAATAAAGAGGATATATGACTAGTAAGAGGTGTATGCTATTTGTTCAATCATTACTGGTTGCTTGCCTTTCATTACTGATTGTTGTGCCTGCAACTGCGCAGGAAGAATCAAACAAAGAGGTAAACGTTAAGGAAATTGTTTTCGATCATATTTTTGATTCGTATGAATGGCATGTTACAGAGTGGGGAGGTCATCCTGTTGCTGTACCGTTACCTGTGATTGTGAAGGGTGAAAAGAGTGGATGGCATCTATTCCTTTCTTCCAAACTTCACAAAGGTCATGAGTATCAAGGCTTCTATATTGCGTCTGAAGGTGATTACAAAGGAAAAATTGTAGAGAAGAATGATCAGAATGTAGCGGTTCGTCCGCTGGATATTTCGATCACCAAGAATACCTTTTCATTACTATTGGCTAGCTTTGTTTTGGTTTTGATCATGCTTTCTGTGACTCAATTTTATAAGAAGAATACGTTTAAAAAAGCGCCGGGTGGCTTTGTGGGAATGGTGGAAGTAATCATCCTGACAATCTATGAAGATGTTGTGATCAAGTGTGTAGGAAAAGATTACAAACGATATGCACCGTATCTGCTCACAGTCTTCTTTTTCGTATTACTCAACAACCTGATGGGACTTATTCCTTTTTTCCCGGGTGGAGCCAATGTTACAGGAAATATCGCTATCACATTGGTGCTTTCGATATGTACTTTTATAGCAATTAATGTTTTTGGAACGAAAGAATACTGGAAAGAGATATTGTGGCCTGAAGTTCCTGTTTGGATGAAAGTCCCAATACCAATGATGCCTGTGCTGGAGTTGGTTGGAATTTTTACAAAGCCTTTTGCATTAACGATTCGTTTGATGGCAAATATCATGGCGGGACATGCTGCTGTGCTCGGACTGACCAGTCTTGTCTTTGTGACTGTAAGGATGGGGCCGGCGATCAATGCATCAATGACTATTGGTTCGGTTTTGTTTTGCATATTCATGAGTTTTATTGAGCTTCTGGTAGCTTTTATTCAGGCATATGTATTCACGATGTTATCAGCTGTATTTATTGGCTTATCCAGAGTGGAGCCGCATCATAAAGAGAACACGATAGAATAAAATAATAACTTTTAAATATTGAAATTATGTTAGGAGCAATTTTGTTACAGGCTGCAACAGCAGTTGTTGATTCAGTTGGATACGTCGCAGCGGCATCTGCAGCAGCAGTAGAAAATGTGAGTGTAGGTATGGGTTTAGCTGAATTAGGTGCGTCAATTGGTGCCGGAATAGCTGCTATTGGAGCTGGTCTTGGTATTGGCCGTATTGGTTCAGCTGCAATGGAAGCAATTGCCCGTCAACCTGAATCAGCAAGTGATATTCGTATGAATATGATTATTATCGGAGCATTGGTGGAAGGTGTTTGTTTGTTTGCCGTTGTTGTTTGTTTCTTGGCTTTATAAAAAACAGTTGAAGTATGTCATTATTGCAACCTGAAGCAGGGCTTTTGTTTTGGATGGTGCTCTCCTTTGGAGTCGTCTTCTTTATATTGGCCAAATATGCTTTTCCGGTCATTCTCAAGATGGTGGAAGAACGTAAGGCATATATTGATAATTCTCTGAAGCTGGCGGATGAAACAAATGCGCAACTGGAACTCTTGAAAGCCGAGGGTGAAAAAATTATCACCAAAGCACGGGAAGAGCAGGTGACTATTCTCAATGACGCACTAAGTCTGAAAGAACAGATTATCAACGAAGCCCGGAATGAAGCGAAAGCAGAAGCTGCTAAACAGTTGGATACTGTGAGAAAACAAATCCGGAAAGAACAAGCGGACGCAATCCTGGAGGTTAGAAGTCAGGTAGCTGTTCTTGCCGTGGATATTGCAGAAAAGGTAATTCGTATGCAGTTGAACGACAAGGAGAAACACATGAGTATGATTAACAGATTGATGGACGAAGGAGATAAAAAGACGATGATACAATGAACTTAGCCGGTATATCTTCACGTTACACGAAAGCGCTGGTAAATTTTGCTCGCGAAGAAAATCAGCAGGAGAGCGTCTACAATGAATTGGAGCGTCTCAGTCAAAGTTTTCTGGAAGTTCCTGCACTACTCAAAGCTTTGAATGAACCTTCTGTTTTGGCCAAAGAGAAAGAAAAACTTGTTGTTACTGCTTGTGGAGGTAGTGTCTGCGAGGTCACTCTTCGTTTTATCCGTCTGGTGCTTCATCACAAAAGAGAAAAATATCTCAATCAGATGGCGATGACGTATCTTGACCTGTATCGGAGAGAGAAAAAGATCGTTATCGGCGAATTGATCACAGCTGTGCCTGCGGATGAAGTGATTGAACAACGAATGAGGGAAATCATACAGAGTTACAAGCCAGTAACCGTCGAGTTTTCCACAAAGATAAATCCTGCTATTATTGGCGGTTTTGTGCTAAAAATTGGTACCTATAGAGTGGATGCCAGTCTCTACACCCAACTGAAAGAGATGAAGAAACAATTGCTTATTGAAAATAGAAAGTAGTAGAAAGAAATACGAAACAATATGTCTGAAAATATAAAACCCAGTGAAGTATCTGATGTGCTTCTTCAACAACTCAAAGGAATTACTACCAAAGTACAGTTTGACGAAGTTGGTACTGTGCTTCAGGTCTCTGATGGTGTGGCACGTATCTATGGTCTAAACAATGCCGA
>JAQUZH010000099.1 GCA_028691445.1 Bacteroidales bacterium
CCACCTTCATTCCGCAGTTCGGCACCAAAGGCACTTTTCCCCAAGGCAGAGTAGAAGTGTGCATTTAGATTCAGACCGTACACATCGCTTTGGTGATAATTATATTTGTCATTGCCATGAGTCAGTTCGAAGCGGTCATAGTGACGACTCCAGTACAAAGTAGGAGTGAAGTTGATTCGTCCCGATGAGGTTCCTTTCAATGCAGAGTAGAACGAACGAACACGCTCGTATTGATTTGGAAATTTCGCTGAATAAAAGGTGTTGGCATCATACCCTTTGTCTGAGAAACCAAACTGAAAATCCAACCTTGTATCCTCCTGATCATCATAACTACTCTGAAAGAAGATATTCTTTGCTTCAAATGCAGTATTCGTAGTATAACCATCGGACTGTTTGAACCCGCCGGAAAGCTGATGCGCAAAGTTCCCCTGCCTGACAGAGAGTTTCGAACTGGTGTCAAACAGTCCGTGCTGACCTCCGGATAACCGGAATTCAACCTTGTTGTTTGCTTCAGAAGTTGTTGTGATAATGTTGATGGCACCCGTGAAGGAGCTTGTTCCATAGACCCTGGCTGCAGGTCCCTCAAGAATCTCAATGCGGATAATGTCATCCAGCGAGATTGGAAGGTCAAAATTGAAATGGCCGGTTTGCGGATTGGTAATGTTTGCTCCGTTGAGAAGGACGGTGATCTGATCGAAGGTGCCACCGCGAATGGAAAGGTCTGATTGAATACCCAGTTCGCCACGCTGTCGGGCGTCTATGCCAATGGCATACTCTAAAAGGTCTTGGATACTACCGGCAGGCGCCGCAAGAATTTCATCCCGTTCGATGACAGTCACCAGTTTGGCGGTTTCTGTCTCAGAGAGCGGCGCTCGTCCAGCGGTGACCTCCACATCACTCAGCTGTCTGGCCTGGATTGTGTCGCTGCTGATCTCGATATTTGCTTTAACAGGCACGGCACATGCAATCATGCTCACAGTAATAACACCATGTGAAACCACACGATGCAAACTGTTGAACATGGCATAGGGCTTGTTTGCAAACCGTTTGAACCGGATAGCACGACCAATCTCTCGTTTTGTTTTGTTCATACGATTGATAATTTTATTGATAATTCGCCGCAAAGATAGGACTTTTCACGGATGGGGCAAGCTATTCCTTAGCTGAAGTTATTTCAGATCCAGATAAAATTTGCCGCAAAGTGCTTTAAAAGCATCAGTGTATTTGTTGTTAGCTTCACGGAGCGCTAACTGAGTGCGCATTATCGGCGTACGGGAGAAGCCGAAAGTCATCAAAACCCTTTTCGGTTTTCCGCCTTCGTTGTTGCTAACATCCATTCGATGCGTCAGATGAAGATCTTTTTCCCAAGCGATATCTTCCAGTTGATTGGCGCTATCCGCAGGAAAAACAAAGGAAGCCTTCCCTGAAGGAGATAGTAATTGCGCAGTACAATGCAGGAGTGTTTCTAGCGGTAACGTGTCTGCATGTCGAGCGTAATCTCTGGATGTTTGTCCCGATTTAAGTGCGTTAATAAAGTAAGGAGGATTTGAAACAATCAGGTCAAACTTCCCCGTCGACTGTAGACTAAACTCTTGCAAAGAAACACGAACGACTCTCAATCTCGAACTCCAGGGCGATGCGCCAAAGTTGATTTCTGCCTGTCGTATGGCCCCTTCATCAATGTCAATGGCAGTGATTTCTGCTTGGGAACGTTGGGCCAGCATCAATGCAATCAATCCGCTACCCGTTCCAATGTCAAGAACCTTCGCGGTTGTTTCGCAAGGAGCCCACGCACCAAGCAATACACCATCGGTGCCAACTTTCATGGCACACAAATCATGATGTACGCTAAATTGTTTGAAATGAAAACCTGGATTTGACATCTAATATTACGCAATCAAAAGCCGAAATTATCAACCTGAGGTTCCTCTTGTTTTCCTTCCTCGATCTTTTCTGCTTTCAGATGAATGCCGTTCCCTTCCACATAAATAGCCTTGTAGGGTGTTGCCGGACAGATATATTCGCAGCCACCACATCCCACACAAAGCGCAGGAGTTACTTTAGGAATGCGAAGTCCATCTTTGTAGTCCACCATTTTGACTGCCTGTGTCGGGCAGTGTTCCGAACAAGCGCCGCAATCTGTCTCGTCACGATAGACGATACAGTTCTCAGTAATAAAATGAGCGATACCAATCTGCGTTGTTTTCTTCTCTTCTATCGTCAGCGGTTTGAGAGCTCCGGTGGGACAAATTGTTGAGCAAAGCGTGCAACTGAAGTTGCAGAATCCAGTTGTATAGATTAATGTTGGCTGCATAATACCCTCTATACCATAGTGCATCGTTGCAGGTTTCAATACATGCGACGGACATTGAGTGATGCAGAGTTGACAAGCAGTACACTTTTTGGAAAACTCTTTGATGCTTTTTGCCCCCGGAGGTGCGATCGGAGTTTGTCTGTTGATAGCTGTCAGTTTGGAAGTATTAGCGAGTTGTTCGGCTCTGATCAAAGGAATAGAAAGCAACATCATTCCGGTAGAGGCAAGTATCCTTCTGCGTTCCATGTTGTCAACCGATTTCTTTTCTTCTTTCTGTACCGCCTTACTCTTTGTGGGGAGAGATATCCGGTAGGAGATTCCATCGCTTTTACAAGCAGAAATGCAATTGAAACAAGTTACGCATCGAGTCTGATCAATATGACCGTTTTTACTGTCAATACATTGTGACTTGCATTTCTTTTCGCAAAGAGTGCAGTGCGTGCATCGGCTCTCATTGAACACCATCTTGAAAAGAGAGAAATGGGAGAGAAGTCCCAAAAAGCTACCCACCGGACAGATCATATTACAATAAAGTCTGCCCCTAAACCAGGCAAAAGCTCCTGTGATAAGAAAGATTCCTGCCGTTGTCAGAACAGAAAGCATATTGATTGTCGTGATCTCTACTTTGTAAAAGAAGAAGTTTCCGGTACTGTTTGCAATATCAGCGATCACATTGTTTGCCAGAAGATAGAGCGGACGGAAGAGGTTGGACGCTATACGTCCGAAGTTACTGTAGGGGTCAAGTAATAAAACCACAAGCGACGAACCAAAAACGAAGGTAAGCAATGCTACCCCCATAATGCTAAACCGGACGATTGTACTTGGCTCAACATAATTCAACCGGCTCTTTTTTTCCCCTCTGATCTTTCTGGAGACGAATGAGATGATATCCTGTAAAATACCCAAAGGGCATAGCACCGAACAATAAATGCGCCCAAACAAGAGACTTAGAGCAAAGAGAAAAAAAAGCAATCCACTCATCGATATAAGAGCCGGTATCCATTGAACTCTTGGTAAGAAGTCTGCCTGCTTGTCCAGTAAATTAGTGAAATCCAAGAATACAAATAAGAAGAATAAGAAAACAAGACATGCAACCATTCTTCTGATGAGTGGAAGGAATTTTATCATAATCAGATCTTTATTCTTTTTATGTTGATAGCATCCAGATTAGTAGTACCAATTTTCAAATTCTGACCATTGAAGATATGTTTCACATCTTCAAGTTTCTGAGCCTGAACCTGATTGAAAAACTTTACAGCAGCCGTGTCAACGGCGACAAAATCAGGAGATATAAGCAATGTTTTCAGTACGGCTACGTCGCTCGCTGAACGTCCCTGAGGTCCATTCGTTTTCACAACACGATAGGCATCCACAATATTCAACGCCGGCTTTTTGTCAATCGTACAACTATCGGCTATACACTGATGTAAATCATTGGAATGAAAAAATTGTCTGTCCCACACAATGCCCATCAGATTTTTCATAGAAATGGTCATCTTGCTTCCTCCGTGGTTTTTCAGTACAGGTACATTAAACCAGACATCACAATCAAGAATAGCCTGATGTACCAATGCTTTCTTCAGTTTGATACCTTTAGGAAAGGCATGTTCTCTGTACATAGATTGATCATTTCCCGGTACCATTTTACCTCCGGCTTCTTCAACAGCATCTTGAATTCCACTGTTTTTGTATGTTTTCTGCCAGTTATCGCAGGTATGATCAAATACGATTACCTCCTTTGCTCCAGCCTCTTTCAGGCAGAGTTCGGTCAGTTTCTTTATGAGTTTAGGATTTGTATTGCCCGCAAGCTCCGGAACTCTATCCCATCCAATATTGGGCTTGATGACTACTTTCTGCCCTTTCTTTACGAACTTCTTTATTCCTCCCATCTCTTTCAGCGCCTTTACCAACATGTCTTCCGGTTCGCCGCCCATGACTGCTACCAGATCAGGCGATTGAGCAACTGCCATTTCTGTAGCACCAATAGCTCTGATCTTATCTGAGCCAAAAATAGACGCTAAACCAAGAAATGCTGTTGAACGAAAAAAATCACGTCTTTTCATATAGATTGAATATTAAGATTATTGATTGGAACTAACCCTACAAATATAAGAAAAGTTCAGCTATTCGTAACAGGCATAGGGAATAAAAATCTTTCAGATAAAGAAATATTAAAGAATTACACTGCCGGAATCGCCGGAAATAATCCTATATTTGCTGTTAGATTGGCAGAATTAAAGTCGTAGTTCTTCTAAATGTCGAATTGGCAACCTGTTTGTCTAGCTGGAAAATGATATTCAAAAATCAAATTACCTGAATATAAAAGATTGTGGTTCAGAAATGAGTAGATGTCTTTGAAAATAATATGAAGTATAAACTGACAGATTGACAAAATAATATGGAATTTAAAATTAAAACAGGCAGTATGGACGAGATTCAATCAGAGGATGATTTGTTTCCCGTTCTGGCAGATATAAACGGAGCTGATGACACTTTCTTTAATGTAGATATCAGCGATACATTGCCGATTCTTCCACTGCGAAATATGGTGTTGTTTCCAGGAGTCATCATGCCGGTTACAGTCGGTCGTGCCAAGTCAATGAAACTGGTAAAGAAAGCGTACCAAAAGAAATCTCTTATTGGAGTTGTGGCACAGATCGTTTCCAATATCGACGAACCGCAATTTACCGATTTATACCAAATCGGTACAGTCGCGCAAATCGTACGTATACTTGAGATGCCAAATGGTTCCACTACCGTCATTCTTCAAGGACGCAGACGTTTCAAATTGACGGAACTAGTCTCTTCAACTCCCTATTTTACCGGTCGCGTTGAAGCATTGCCCGAAACGCTCAACTATTTGAAAGGGGATAAAGAGTTTGATGCATTGTTGGTTGCCATCAAAGAGACAATGATCAAGATGCTTAAAAATATGGGTAATGGCAGCGATGAGTCTATCTTTGCCATAAAGAATATTTCGCACCCGATGTTTTTCCTCAACTTTATCTGCAGTAATATTCCGATCACCACAGAAGAGAAACAAAATCTTCTCACGATAACCGATTTAAAAGAGAGAGGTTATAAGTTGATTGATCACTTGAACAAAGAGTCTCAGATTGTAGAAATAAAGGCACGGATTCAAAACAAAACGCACAAAGATATTGATCAGCAACAGCGTGAATATTTCCTTCAGCAACAGATGAAAACCATCCAGAATGAATTGGGTGGAAATGTCTATGAACAGGATATTGAAGAAATGCAGAAAAAAGCGAATGCGCTTGATCTTACACCCGAAGTGCGCCTGGCAATCAATAAGGAGGTTGACAAACTCAAACGATTGCATCCGCAGTCTCCGGACTTTTCCACTCAGATGAGCTATGTGGAAAACCTGGTCAATCTGCCGTGGCATAAATATACAAAGGATAACTTTAATCTTAAAACAGCACAGAAGCAGCTTGACAAAGACCATTTTGGTTTGGAGCAAGTCAAAGAACGTATTATCGAACACTTGGCTGTTTTGAAACTAAAGGGTGATATGAAAGCGCCGATTATCTGCCTTTATGGCCCTCCCGGTGTTGGTAAAACATCATTAGGTAAATCGATTGCTGCTGCATTGAAGAGGAAATATGCACGAATCTCTTTGGGTGGATTACATGATGAAGCTGAGATCCGCGGCCATCGTCGCACCTATATCGGAGCGATGCCGGGACGTATTATACAGGCATTATTAAAAGCCGGTTCGTCCAATCCTGTGTTTATTCTGGATGAAATCGATAAAGTAGGCAACGATTACAAAGGAGATCCCGCTTCTGCGTTATTGGAGGTGTTAGACCCCGAACAAAACAGCGCCTTTCATGACAACTATATCGATATAGATTTTGATCTATCTAAAGTCTTGTTCATCGCAACAGCCAATACATTGAGTACCATATCCAAGCCATTGCTTGATCGTATGGAGCTGATTGAAGTCTCAGGATATATTCCGGAAGAGAAGATAGAAATAGCACGACGTCATATCGTTCCTAAAGAACTTGATAATAACGGTCTGCCGGCCAAAGCTGTTGATTTCCCAAAGAAAACGTTGGGTACTATTATCGAGTCATATACCCGTGAATCAGGAGTTCGTGAGTTGGAAAAGAAGATTGCGAAGGTATGCCGCAGACTGGCTAAAGAGAAGGCTCTTGATGAAACGATACCAGCCACACTTGCCCCTGAACTGGTGGATAAATATTTAGGTAAGCCTGATTATACAAAAGATAAATATCAAGGCAATGAATACGCCGGAGTGGTAACCGGATTGGCATGGACCTCAGTGGGAGGAGAGATTCTCTTTGTAGAGTCAAGTCTGAGCAAAGGCAAAGAAGGAAAGCTCACATTGACAGGTAATCTGGGTGATGTGATGAAGGAATCAGCCATGTTGGCAATGGAATACCTGAAAGCTCATGCTTCCTATTTTGGAATACCTGAAACGGCTTTTTCCAATTGGAATGTCCATATTCACGTACCGGAAGGAGCTATCCCAAAAGATGGACCTTCAGCAGGCGTGACCATGATTACTTCGTTGGTTTCTGTCTATACACAACGGAAAGTGAAAAGTTCGTTGGCTATGACGGGTGAGATTACCTTGCGAGGAAAGATTCTTCCGATCGGCGGCGTGAAGGAAAAAATTTTGGCAGCCAAACGTGCCGGAATAAAAGAAATCATTTTATGTGAGGAGAACCGTAAGGATGTCGAGGAGATCAATGAGATCTATCTGAAGGGAGTCACTTTCAATTATGTATCAGACATAAAAGAACTGATTGCACTCGCATTGACAGATGAGAAAGTGAGCAATGCTTTAACTATTGAATAAATGAGCACAAAGGTAGAGTGGTTTCCACTGGTTGATGAACAAGGAACCGTCATTGGCAAAGCTACTCGCGCAGAGTGTCACAGCGGCAGTTTCCTGCTTCATCCGGTGGTACACCTTCACCTTTTTAATACAAAAGGCGAACTCTATCTCCAAAAACGGTCCATGACTAAAGATATTCAACCCGGCAAATGGGATACAGCTGTTGGGGGTCATGTCGATTATGGCGAGACAATAGAAGAAGCTTTATTCAGAGAGGTGAGAGAGGAGATCGGACTTACTTCATTTACTCCGAGTTTTCTTAAGTGTTACCCTTTTCGAAGTAAAGTAGAATTTGAGTTAGTCAATACCTTTAAAGCTGTTACCGATTGTGTTCCAGCACCCGATCCCTCCGAACTTGATGATGGACGATTCTGGAGTCTTTCGGAGATTGAAGCCAATTTAGGAAAAGAAGTATTCACTCCTAATTTTGAAACAGAGTACAGATTGTTATTCATGGAATAACAATCTGTATTTTTTTTACATTCATTTCCGTTTCTTTCTTTGGTTGAATCTGAAAACCTCTTTATCTTTGCCGATTATCATAATAATTGAATTGAGCATATGAAAGTTAGAAGCCTGTTGATTTTATTGTTTTCCCTAAACGTGATTGGAATATTTGCTCAAAATGGTTATCCTGCATACGGTCCGCCAAAGGTAAGCAGATGGACATTTGGAATCAAGACAGGCGTCAATATATCTGATATATCCAATTATCCTTTGAATATAAGAACCGAAAGTAAAACCGGATTTCATTTTGGTTTTACAGGCGATTATATCCTCTCTGATAATATTTATTTCCAGCCTTCTATAGTTCTTAGCGGAAAGGGAATAAAGGGTGATTACATTGTTCCAAAAGAAGACTACAGACCCGAGTATGCATGCAAAAAAACAGTCAATCTCTATTATTTGGAGCTACCTTTACTATTAGCCTATAAAATACCAGTCACTGACAAATTCAAACTTGAATTACAGGCCGGTCCGACCATTTCTATTGGCGTCTTTGGTAAAACAAAGGATGAAGCCTTAGGACAAGAGATGTTTTCCAGCGATAGCTTCCAGAAGAAGTTCGGTTTCGAAAGAACTGACTTTGGTTTAGCAGGAGGTGTTACCGCTGAGTTATACAAACATTACCGAATTGGAGTTGCTTACACGAAGGGATTGTCATCTTTGCAAGAACAGATTGGAAACAAAGAGGATCCCAAGAACACAAATATTGCATTTTCTCTCTCATACATGTTCTAAATAACAGAAATCATGAAAAAGTCAATGGTGTTGTTTTTATTACTCTTAGTGAGTAGTGTTTCCGTTCGAGCACAGTATCAGTTTTTTGAAGAGGAGGAAGAAGAAGACTTTGAAAGTCTCACCAAAGTTGCGGTTGTCATTGGAGGTAACAGGTCGTCTGCAACGGATGAAAGAAACCGGGCAATTCCCATTAACTCCCTCTCTGTCGGAGTTCTTTTTGATTGGTATTGGGGTGATAATTTTTATTTGCAGCCCGGTCTGATGTTCGTTCCGAAAGGATATGAAAGTTACAAAAGACAATCGGCTGATACCGCTTTCAATTACAAGCTCCGTGCCTACTATTTAGAGATACCGCTTACCGTTGCCTATAAGTATCCGATCACCAACAATATCAAGGTGTTTGGTGATGTTGGTGCCTATTTCTCTGTCGGTCTTTTTGGTAAGATCAGAGAGGATGATGTGGTATGGGAAAAAGTGATGGATACCTTCGGTAATGCGAAGACCAGTGATATGGAACAGTTGCATGGTTATGACATGGGATGGCAGTTTGGCGGTGGTGTTGAATTGTATGATCGTATAAGGCTGAGAGTCGGTTACGAACGCGGGTTCTTAAATTCGATCAAGAATTTTGATTCTCCCCAACAGAATACGATGTGGAGCTTGTCATTAGGATATTATTTTGATTTAGATTAAATGCTGGAACTATTAAAAAACAGAGGTACAGTCCGGAGCTATTCTGAGAAAGAGGTGGACGATACCCTGCTGAACCAATTATTAGATGCTTCCTTTCAGGCATCAACCACAGGCAATATGCAGTTGTACAGTGTGGTTGTAACCCGCGATCAGGCAGCAAAAGAGCGTCTTTCTCCGTTACATTTTAATCAGCCACAGATTGTCAATGCGCCGGTCGTACTGACATTCTGTGCCGATTTTAACCGTTTCAGTTTATGGTGCAAACAGCGGAATGCTGAGCCCGGATATGAAAACTTTCAGTCTTTCATGACTGCAGCGATTGATGCGCTACTAGTTGCACAGACATTTTGCGTAGCCGCGGAGAGCAAAGGATTGGGCATTTGTTATTTGGGTACTACGACCTATACGGCAGCCGGGATCATTGATGCCTTACATCTTCCCCAACTGGTCGTTCCGGTCACGACCATTACAGTCGGTTATCCAAAAGTTGCTCCGGTTCTTTCCGATCGTCTTCCCTTGCGTTCAGTTGTTCACTACGAGCAATATCAGGACTATACCCCTGAAGCGATAGAGAGCGCCTTTGCCTACAAGGAATGATTGGAAGAAAACAAACGTTATATGGAAATCAATAAAAAAGAGACACTGGCTCAGATATTCACCGACATACGCTATACGAAAGCAAACAATGAGACTTTCTCCACAGCGCTTT
>JAQUZH010000100.1 GCA_028691445.1 Bacteroidales bacterium
GATTATAAATCAACTAGCTACAGCCATTTAGAAAGAGAAATATGCAAGCCACCGGACTGACTGTTTTCATTGATCACATTACTTATCTGTTTATAATGTGTCTACCTATTTCAATATAAGACATTCATCCACTTTGGCAGACCCTCCTCTGAAAAAAGAGATCCGTCGCAAAACTATTTTATCTCTATGAGTGAAAAGAAATAATGCGTACCTTTGTGCTCTCAAACCCAACCCTCCTCATGGAGGAAACGACTAACAAGCAAGGAAATGAAACAAGCAGGCAATAAGACCATCTATCTGAAAGACTGGATGAATGTGCATCCCGAAATTAAACAAAGCAACTCCGATCTGTATTATATTCAATTGTCAAACCGTATTCTGAAAACAATCGAAGCGACGCTGCCCACCGAACTTTTTGATCTGGAAGAGGCTAAAGAGATCAGTGTCCATGTGGCTGCCTGGTTTGAAGATATTATTTCCGAGCTCCATATCTGGGAATCTTTTACGAAAAGCTGTCAGGCGCTCTATGGCAAACGTCTCCCTTTCCCGGCGATTGATGACGCTAATTACTTTGAAGGGGAAGTCAATCAGGCTGATATCGAGTTTCTGATCTGGCACCTGCTGCAGCGTTTTCACGGCAATGAGAATGACATCATGATCAATCCGCAAGATCCGTCCATTGCACTCATGGCGGGTGAGATTACCAAACTGCTCGAGGAGGAATACGAAACAGCTCCTGAAAGCAAAACGATGCAGGAATATCTCAATCCGAAGATGTACGACGATTATTATACTTTTACACGCAACGCTGAGTGGCTCTATTTCTTCTCTTACCTGCACGGTCCATCCAACGAGGAACGTCTGAATGGCCTGTATGAAGAGATGAATGAGATAAAAGATCAGTACACCAAAGAAGAACTTGCCCGTATCTTTTACGACGCCCGCAATCAGATGCTTTTCTGTTCGCACGGCGGACCGCTGGCGCTTACTGTCAGCGAGTGGATGGCGGCCATGTATGAAGCAACTCCTTGGGTCAAGGAACTGCTGGGTGGCGTATCCGTACGTCAGCGTGCCTGGTATTTTGTGGAGGAAAAGACTCCGACGCATCTTACCTTGGTAGCTAAAGAGGGAGGGGAGACGATCAAAGCCCTCTGCAAGAGTGTCGCTGCGGAAACGCTGAAAAGCATTCTTCCCGGCATGTCCAATATTTCGGTTACGGCTGTCAGATATCATGACGAGTGGTGGTTTAACGGTAGCATCCTTTTGGACAACAAACAAGAGCATCCGGCTGAAATCAAACCGGCCGCTGATGAAGCTCCTGCGATCGAACACAAAGACTATGCTTCCTTCTTGACAGCCAACAATAGCAACGACCTGGCTTACCTAGGTTCGTATGATGCGCTGAAATCTTTTCTGGTCGATTCTTTAGGCTGGGCGGACAATGAAGATGAGACGTTGCCGACACTCAAAGAGAATGAGAACTTTGTCTTGTATGTCAACAAGGAAAAAGGCCTACTCATTGCTCCGGATATTTGTACGCTGGTAAAAGATCCGGCCAATCCGTATTACAATGCGGAAGAGGCGGCAGAAGAGGCGATGATGCTTTACTTCGTTCCCGGACTCTGTCCGATCGACCTGTTGCGCAGACTGGAAAGAGATAACCTGATCCCTGATGCAGCCTTTCAACCGGTAGAGAACGCTTCCAAAGAAGAAGCGAAAGCCTTGTTGGACGACAACAAAGATTTCTTTGCCCGCTATTTCCTCACCGACTATTATTTCGGCGAGTAACCGAAGGAACTTTTCGTCAGACTACTTACAGCATAAAAAGCAGTGTATTACTTCCGCGCGGGAGCAATATGCTGCTTTTCTGATATAGTACGCGATCCAAAATAGCCGATTGCACCCTTTGATAGATTGGTTACCACATTGCTCAATGGACCTCCAAAGAAGGGGTTCTCTCCGGCAATCTCTTTCTGACATTGCAATAAGAAGTTATAATACCCCTTGCTGATGCTACAGAGTTGAATCCTGACCGTATCTCCCCGTTTGATAAACGTCAGGTGCTTGGAGTCTTCCTCGGTAAAACGTTCTTTCTCCTTCACATCCGGGAAATAGCCGATTGAAGCGGCTTGTATATATTGCTCTTCAATGCCCATGTCGTCAAAGACGATGTATTTGCTGATCTTGTTATATACAGAGTCGTTGACCTGGTATCTGATTAAGTAGTAACTCTTGTTTGGCACATCCATCGCGTACATGTTGATGGAATAGAACGCATAGCCCATCATCTCGGGCGTGGTGACGGTGATGGAGTCCAGATCAATCTTTTGTTCCATTGTAGTCTCTGCGGTATATGTTTCGCCAACGCCATCTCCATCAAAGTCGGTCTTTACGTTGAGCGTGTATCTCTTGCCCGGTGTGCCACTCATCAGTACCGATGTTCGGTACAGTCCGGGCAGTGTGTCCACCTCTGAAAGGGTATATTCCGTACCCTCTTCCGCCGTGATACTCACCAGCGCATCTGAGATCTTAGGGTTCGGTTGGTTGTTGAAGTAGCCCGTCGAACTGCTAATCTCTATCTCCTGAAACGAAGGCACATCGGTCAGTACCCCGTAGATGACGATGACCGGTTTGGCGTTGTCGGTATCCAGTTCGATCTTCTCCGTGCATCCGCACAGTCCGACAGCCAGAAGAGAAGCTGCTGTCTTTACGAGCAATCGGTGTAAGTTATGCTGTATCATCGTCCTTAAAATGTAAAGTTGTACGTAATGGAAGGAACCACACCAAAGAGGTAGGTCATGTTTGCCTCCGGTATGCCGGTCGGAGTGTCCTGATCGTAAGTGATGATCCACGGATTCTTATGTCCGTAGGCATTATAGAGCGAAAAGTTCCATTCTCCCGTCCAGAACCTTTTGGTGTTATGTTTGGGCACATAGTTGACTGACAGATCCAACCGGTGATAGTCCGTTCGCCGATATTCATTTCTTCCCGAATAGATGGGAAAGTATTCGCCTTCGACTTCAAAGCGTCCGGTGGGATAGGAGGTCGGGTTGCCCGTCGAATAGACCCAGGCGGCAGAGAAATTCCATTTCTTCGAAAGTGCATACGAAACCGAAACATTGACACTGTGTGTCTTGTCAAAAGGCGAGAGATAGCTCTTTCCCTTGTTAATCTCGGGTATGGTTCGCTCTGACCGCGACAAGGTGTAATTGATAAATCCGGTCAATGCGCCTGTGTTCTTTCTGATCATCAGTTCGACGCCATACGCCTTGCCATTGCCCACCCGTATCTCGCCGTCTAGTTTCCTGTTTAACATGAGTTGAGCGTGATCGGCAAAATCAATCAGATGACTCATCTTTTTATAATAAATTTCCACCGACGCTTCGATAGCTTCCCGGTTGAAGTTGTGAAAATAGCCAGCGGAAACCATATCCATCGCCTGTGGTTTGATGTTTGGGTTAGCCGGAAACCACAAATCGAGCGGACTTCCTGACGAAGAGTTGTTGGCGAGCTGGATAAACTGCGTGTTGCGTGTGTAATTGGCTTTGATAGATGATTGATCTGTGAGCTTATAGACGACTCCCACCCGCGGTTCCAGCGCATGATAGGTGTTGTATATCTTACCTCCTCCATACGTTGTGGAGTCAACGGCTTCATAGTTTTTATCATAGGTATAGATGGTGGCGCTCCCCATATTTTGGAAGATTCCCCACCGAAGACCATAGCGCATGGTCAGTTTGTCGGTCACTTCCTGTTCGGCGGAGAGGTACAAACTGTGCTCCAATGTGTTATTGACCGGCATTTTGAAATCATCATAATCCGGTTGAGTAATGAGTCCGGGGTTAAACCGATGCAAAGTAGAGGTCACCCCGTACGAAAGCACCAGATCTGAGTTGATGGAACGGACAAAGTCCCATCTTACGGTCAGGTCCGTGATATTGGAGACCCATTTCGCTTTTGCATTCTCCAGTTCAGATTGCAGGAGGAAATGGTAGTCAGTCAGATGCAAACTGAGATTCGAATAGAGACGCTCATGATAGATATGCTTCCAGTTGAGTGAGCCCACTTTGTTGCCGTAGCTAAACCGGGCTACAGATGATCCGAAGTTGTCGTTGCCCATATACAGATTCATCGAGAGCTTGTCAAACGGCGAAAAGCGATGTGTCATTTTAGCATTCAGGTCGTAAAAGTAGATAGACGATTCGCGCATCGACTTATCGGATGAGAGTTTGAGAAACAGATCCGCATAGCTACGCCGCCCGCTGATCAACCACGAGTTCTTTTCTCCCAACGATCCTTCCAGCATCAGCCGACTTGATATCAATCCCAGTCCGCCGTTCCCTCTCAGTTTGCCTTTGTAGTCCTCTTTCAGTTGTACGTCCAGTAACGATGAGAGCCTCCCGCCATGCATCATCGGGAGATCCCCTTTGTAGAGTTGCACTTTGTCCACGACATCATTATTGAATACCGAAAAGAAACCAAACATGTGTCCGGCGTTGTAGACAGTCGATTGGTCCAGCAGGATCAGGTTTTGGTCTGCCGAACCGCCGCGCACACTGAAACCGGAGCTTCCTTCTGAAGTGGGCTGCACCCCGGGCAATAACTGAATCGCTTTGATCACGTCCACTTCGCCCATCAAGGCTGGCATCTTCTTGATCTCCCCCATGCTGAGTTTCTCCACTCCCATGATGGTTCGCGTTACATTTTCATCTTTTTTCTCTTTAAAGAGCACTCGCTCTTCGACTACAATTTCTTTCATCACGAGGGTATCCACCTCCAGGATGAAGTCTCGCTTTGTCACCGCACCAATGCTTATCCGCGTCGTTTGGGTTTTATAACCGATCGATGAGACGACAAAAGTGTGAGTTCCCTCCGGCAGAGCAAACGAATAGAATCCATTTTTATCAGTCGTAGCACCTTTCTTTAGCTCTTTCACATGCACGCTGACAGATGAAAGAGGCTCTTTTGTTTGGTAGTCTCTGATAGTTCCCGATACTTTATACCTGTTCTCAGGGTTCAACGACAGTTCCGCGGCACTCACAGTGGTGTGTGCATTGCTCTTCGCTGTCGCGAAAGTCAAACAGACACAAAGTAGCATGCTTATGCTTGTTGATATGTCAAACAGTAGAGAAAGAAAGCCTTTCTGAAAGAAATGATCCAGTTTCATAAATGAAGATATATTACTCTTTTGAATTCGCCTTTAAATAACCGTAAGCAAATCAATAGATTTGCCCTACTACCACAACCTGTTATTTCTGTTTCTTGATTCGTTTGACCATCAAGTCAAACTCCAGTTTGCACTTCGCCGCTTCCTTCACTTCGCCAGTCTCCTCATACAATGCCCCCAGACGGGCAAGTGTCGTGAGATAGAGATGTTCCGGATTGCCTTCATCCACACCGATAACCTTTAACAAATCTGTGAGCGTATTTATGGAGCGTTGCGGATCGCCATTGTTGTAATAAAAGATAGAAAGCTGGTAGATATACTCCGGCAGAAATATATTCTTCTTGCCAGTCCACCGTTGCAGGATCTCAAAATGCTTTTGCGTATACAGTTGGAGTTCGTCGAGCCGTTGCATCGCCTTCTCCTTATTATAATAGGTCGCATAGATTCGGGCAAGCGAATAATGCAAATCCCGTTCCATCACAAGTGCACTTCCCGGGTAGGCATGAAAACGGAAGAGGTTATCTTCCAACAGCCGGATCACTTCCATGTAGTTGTCCGCTTGAATCAGTTTGATCGCCTTGCGTATCACCGAGTCTGTTTTTTGTTTGGCATCCTTATAATACACCAGTGCCTCATCTATCGGTAGGTTGTTGGTCGTGTCCAACTTGGCAGCCAGGTAGCTATACCACTGTAACGTATCCGTTAAAAGTGAATCAGTAGCAAGATAGCTGACCAGCACATGCAAACACTCATCCTTTCCATCTTTAGGAAGCATCGTATCCGTTCGGGCAGTTTGCGCAAGCGAGTCACATGCGACTGTTGCTGCCGATACACTTGCATTGCCGGCGGGCCATGCGAAGAATGCGATACAAATAAGGAGGATTAGCCAGATTTTGTTCATCGATAGAAAGTATATAACAGCACGAAAGTAGATAAAAACATTTAATTGCATCGACACTTTAACAGAAATAATCTCTCTTCTCTTCGTATCCAACACTCCCCGAATAGTAATGCGATCATTCAAAGTAATGCATGTAAATAACCTCTTATTTTGATACTTTTCTTTAGTCTAAATAAAAATGTCCACTAATGTCCATTAATGACAAACAATAAGAAACTGATATATAAGTAGTTGGCTGATTAGTGTAACATGAAAATGTCCACTAGATTTTTATTGTCATGTTGAAAGTTTGCTTTACCTTTGCCTTTGTTTAAATGCTTAATCACATTAAGTGTTTGTTCGAAAAAAAGTTTCAAAGAAGATGAATCATTAATGTACAAAATGAGTACCTCTGAAAAACACATCTCTTATTCGAATACTATGAAGGCCCATTCTTTGAAGCCCTTTACATGCCAGAGATACTTTTTTGTATCTCTGGCATTGTTGTGAAAACGTATGAACGAAGGACTAGGATGCAACTATGTCAATGTAAAAACGAAGCTACTTAATGTTTAGTGTTATAATTCAAAAAACAATATCAATCATGAAAAAAGCGATTGAAAGAATGTGGTCAGCAGCATTTTTTGCTGCTTTGATCTGTTGTGGGACTTCATTTGCCTCTAACACTCCTCAAAAGGCGGAGAAATCTTCTGTTGAGAAAGTCGCAAAGAATACGTTTCGCTATGGCACCAGTGACCTCTTAAGCTGGGAAGGCAAATTCTTCTGGATGTCCAAAACGCCACTTTCTACCTTAAAAGGATACCGTGATTTATACAATCAACAACACCCCGGTGATTTTGATAAACCGTTAAAAGTGATGACTCCTCCGTTAGACAAACGATTTACTGCAATTTGGACGATAGATGGCAATAAGTTGTATATGAAAAATATTAAAATGGAAGGACGCACAACTGCCACGGAGAATACGTTTTATCCAAAAGACAGTGTGATGCGAACGATGGAGCATTTTACGCACGAGAAGTTTATCCCCAATCCCAAAGATTCGGTTCCATATCTCTTTGCAAAATGGTTTACTGGGGAGATATACGTCAAATCAGAGTTCGTTAAGAAGTTCAACGACAATTCTCAGACGGTGTTTCAAGAGTGGGAAAAGTTACCATACTACGCGTTGACGTTTAAAGAAGGTGAACTTATCTCTAAGACATTGATAAATACTTCTGAAAATGGAAAGTAGTTTGCAATTTTTACGCCAACAGTCAAGCCGATAGAGACGGAATAATATGCCGGATTAGAAGCTAGAAACCATTATGTCAATAACATATAATCGGTGTTTTAGGACAATTGACATCGCAAACAAAAAGAGCTCAATCTTGCAGGATTCTGAACCATGAGGCAAAATAGGAACTCTTTTGAGTTTTTTCAATTGTTTTATATCGCTGATAAATAAGGAGTTGAGTTTTAAAAAAATGCGTCTGTATGCGTGACGAATTTCAACCTGAAGAAACATGAATTAATACCTTTACTGCGTATGAAATACGTGATTGAATAATATAGCCTGACAGAAAACAAAAAAGTATTAATAAAACTTCTTTCCCTTTTGACTGGAATCAATAAGAAACGAAGTTTTAAAGATGATGAAATACTTAAAATGTATAAAATTGAATCACGTTTTTCCTTTTTTGTCTTGTCGTAAGAACATATTAGAAGATCATAAACTTATCAAGACTTTTATCCAAAACCTTTCTTATAAAGAAACTGCAAATTCCTTTTTTAATCAGAACTAATACGAGAACATATGAAACATGTAATTACACAAAAAACTTTTGCATTAATACTCTGCTTAGTGCTTAGTTTAAGCTTGCGGGCACAGGTCAGCAAGTCCGTCCGTGTGGAAACAGCGGGGACAATCTCGACCTTGATCACAGCAGAAGAGAAATACCAGATCACCAACCTGACCGTTACTGGCGATCTGAATGGAACTGACATTCGCTTTATCCGGGAGATGGCGGGAAGTGATGTAAACGATAAACAAACCTCAGGAACACTGTCTGAACTAGATCTGTCGGGAGCGAATATTGTAAGTGGAGGTGACTTCTATTATGATGGAAGTTGCTGCCTGGATGAATATTATTCTTCAAAAGATACTATTGGCTCTTATATGTTTAGTAGCTGTGCGCAACTGACATCATTAAAGATCCCGAATAGTGTTACCTGGATTGGTGATGGAGCTTTTAATACTTGTGACAGATTATCTTCTATTTACATAGGTTCTAATCTTCGTTTGATGAATGACAATCCATTTAATAATCGTAATCCAGCCTTGTCCAGCATACAAGTATCAGAAGATAACGAGAATTATTGTTCTGAAGATGGTGTATTATATAGTAAGGACAAAACAACTCTAATCGCTTGTCCCAGTGGAAAATCAGGAGTCTTCATCATACCGAATAGTGTTATCACGATAAGTAGTAAGGCCTTTTTTCTGTGCACCAAGCTGACATCCATTTCAATCGGAACAGGGGTTACTTCTATTAATTATGGAGCATTTCAAAATTGCTGGAAATTGAGTTCTGTCATCATTCCTGATAATGTGATTACAATAGGTGTTTATTCCTTTAAAGATTGCTGTAGTATGACTTCAGTTTCTTTTGGCAGTGGTGTTACCACTATTCGAGAAGGCGCTTTCATGGGCTGCAGTGAATTGACATCAATCATTATTCCGAACAATGTAAAGAATATTGACGACAAAGCCTTTCATTCTTGTTCCGGAGTAACATCAGTCACAATAGGCTCTGGTATCTCATCAATAGGTTCTGAAGCCTTTGCATGTTGTAGCAGTTTAGCATCCGTTGTAATTGAATATGGTGCCGCTTCTATTGGTAAGTTTGCATTTGTGAGTTGCAAAAGCTTAACTTCGGTCGATATTGCTTCCGGTTCGATTGGTACCTCTGCATTTGCCGGATGTGTTTCATTGAGCTCCCTCCATATTGGATCGGGTGTTACTTCCATAGGAGATTATGCCTTTTCAAATAGCGACAAGCTAACTACACTCATCATACCGGACAATGTCACTTCTATCGGTAAAGGGGCATTCGTTTCTTGCGATTCATTATTATCTGTCAAATTAGGGTCGGGAATTACTTTTATCAGTGATACCGCTTTTTGTGAATGTAGAAATATGAGCAGTATTACAATTCCCGATTGTATTGACTCGATAGGCGCAGATGCTTTTTATGGTTGCAGTGGATTGACAGAAATTCATTCTGAGTCCTTAACCCCTCCATTACTTTTCATGTATCAATTTTCTTACCCTCCCTTTCACGGTGTTGACAAAAGTAAATGCAAACTTTATGTACCCCTGGCTTCTAATGACGCATACTCAACAACACTATACTGGAATGACTTCTCCAACATCATAAAGACTCACACAACACACAATCTGAAATATGAGGTAATCAATGATAGCGCATCTATTGTTGGATATGTCAGTAAACCCGTGGGAACCTTATCCATTGATAACTATATTGAATGTAATTCTAAGTTTTATCCGATTACTTCCATAAAAGATTCTGTATTTATAAATTGCGATTCGATCGAATATCTGAAGACTCAATGGACT
>JAQUZH010000101.1 GCA_028691445.1 Bacteroidales bacterium
AAGTCCTTTTTATATCAAAACTATCAAATATCGCAGAATCCATAATATTTCCCGCAATTGCCAATCTTACTGCCACATCAAAGGGATTTTCCGCCTGCTGTATCTTCTCTTTCAATTCCTGATACAAACATAAAGCACTGTCATTGCTCTCTTTTTTTATGCTAACATAGGAGTCCGAATTATTGGTATACTCCTTTAATAAGTTATGCAATGACCTAGAAAAAGCTGGTGCTGAAAAAGGATCTTTTTGCGTTGCATAAAGATTGGCTAGACTTTTCGTAAACTCTAGTTTCGACTTTTGGCTGAGGTTCTCTCTTTCCATTACTTTTTCAAATGCTCTTGTAAAGCAATAAAAACAACGATAATCAGATACCATAAAAACAAGATTGATGATTCTACAATGCACAAAGATATGTATTGTTTTGAACATAGGTTCATTAAAAGCCTCTTTTTAATCAGTAAATACATTATTTCCCACACCATGTCGCAGTATGATCAGTCATCGAAATAATCCGGAGCAATCGGAACCAGTCGATAAGATAAGGGAAGAGAAAAATCAAAGGGAGTTGAACTGGCATGAGCGTCTTTTTAAAAAACGCATCGATCAGCTATCAGGCATCAATTGAAGAGTTAAACTTTGAAGCTGGCTGTGGTATCGATGAGCAGATCAGACTTGCAGGTCTGAATGATCATCGAGAGCAGTCCTCATTTTCATTTCTTCTTTCGCAAAGATACTCTTCAAAAAGATTATGCAAAGAAACAAAATAAGAATAGCCCCTACTGTTGCAATTATATAATTTGCCCAACCTCCGAAGAATTCAGCTATTGTATCATCAAAGTTAGAAGCATCTGTCATTTTCATACCGATAAATGCTAACAAATTATTAGCCGCATGCATCAGGATGGAAGGCAACAGACTCCGGGTTTTGTAATAGACCCATCCCATAAAAAGTCCGAAAAGAAAAGCTCCTACAAACTGCCACGGATTCAGATGAGCGATACCAAATAGTAGACTCGAAATCACGATGGAGCGTTGAGGAGAGTATTTCTTCAATAATCCATCAAGTATGACCCCTCTGAATATCGCCTCTTCCAAAAGAGGTGCTGCTATTACCAGTGTAAAGAAGGTAAATATATTTGCATTCAAACATGACTCCAATAAATACTTTTTGAACACTTCCGGTATAGGTATCAACTCGGAAATAGGCGAAGAAATACCGATTGAGATTATCAGTCCTCCGATGATGGTTAAAGGAAGTATCAGCCAATTGCTGAGATGCAGGTTAAAAGAAGCACTCTTACCTTCAATGACTTTCTTGTACACACAGGAAATCCAAAGAATAGTAGTTGTTACTACCACGTAAAAAACCAGCATGGAGAACTCCTTATCAACTACTTTACTGAGTAACATGTAAAACGGTGATTGTGATATCGATAACAGGGTAAATAATCCGACAAGCCCAAAGCCTTGCGCAATGGTTGGATAGCTTTTAGTAGTATCTCTCATCTTTTTGTGATTTATGCAATTCGTACTCTCTCATCCTTCATCTTGCCGCACTTGCACGGGCTGCTTCGCAACACCCCGACCTTAAATCGGCGGGAAAGTATAAAAATAGTCCCCAAGAGTAAGGCTATGACACAAAGTACCCATACGATAGTCATAACCGGCACGTCTTCTTCAACTATCTGAAACTCTTTCCAATAATCTGATGCTGCATAGTCATTCTTTGAGAAAGCAGGTACAAAGAGGGTACATGTCGTTTGGCTGATTGATGCAAACGGATCACCATCGCAGACAGGAGGTGTCGAAGCATTGATATGTATCTCTTTTAGATATTTACAGTTATCAAAAGCCTGTCCGCCAATGGAAGTGACACTCCCGGGTATCGTAACTGAAGCCAGATTTACACAACTGTGAAAAGCAGATCTTCCTATCTTATGTACTCCTTCAGGTATCGTCACAGAAGTCAAACTTTTGCACCCCCAGAACGCTCTTTCGCCAATAGAATCCACACTTGCTGCGATGGAGATGGAATCTAAACCACTACATCCTAAGAAAGCACACTTATTGATACTTCTTACACCTAAAGGAATAGTAACATAATTGAGGGTCGAACAACCGGCAAAAGCATTTTCGTCAATAGTAGAGATTCCTACAGGTACCAAATAGTGACTCTCCTTTTTTGCAGCAGGATAGGCTATGATGGCTGATCTGTTTTTGGAAAGTAAAATACCGTCCGACACAGCATAGAAGGGATTATTGTTATCTACTTCAAAGTGGGCCAGTGACGAACAAAAACAAAATGCCCCTACTCCAATCGAATCAACACTCATTGGGATCTTTACAGAAGTAAGCGAGGTACAATAGATGAAAGCACCCATACCTATATATCTAACACCTTCAGAGATATGTATGGAGGTCATACTAGCGCATGCCTGGAAAGCCCGTTCTCCAATGGAAGTGACATTATCAGGGATGTTTATGGTAAGTAAATTACCACAGCCGATAAAGGCTCCGGCTTCAATCGAATCAACACTGGAAGGAATAGTAATTGAGGTCAGATTAGCGCACCCCACGAAAGATTGTTCGCCAATAGAAGTAACGCCCTCAGGAATGATATAGTTAGCCGACTTCCTCGCTGCCGGATAGGCAACAAGTACACTCTTATCTTTGGTAAATAGAACGCCGTCTACCACCGTGAATGAAGGATGATCTTTTGCTATCTCGAATTTATTCAATGACTTGCATCCGTAAAAAGCACCTTCTCCGATCGTGTTTAAACTCATAGGGAATGTAATAGAGACAAGACTGTCACAACCACGAAATGCATAAGGAGCAATTGTAGTAACTCCCGGAGAGAGAATGACTGATGAAAGAGCTTTACAACCATTGAAAGTAAAATCTTGAATGGTGTCAATACCTGAAGGAATGCGCACAGACTTCAGATGATTACAAATGAAGAATGCATTATTTCCAATCGTTGTAACACTTTCCGGAATGATTATCGAAGAGAAGCCACAACCAAAGAAAGCCTCATCTCCGATAGAGGTCACAGTTGAAGGAATGGTCATGGCATTAATGCCAAAACATTTACTGAAAGCCTCATTCCCAATCGCTGTAACAGCAAAGCTTTTTCCTTTATATGTCACGCTTGCCGGAACGACAATCTCTCCGGAAAGAGCATATTCTTGTCTGGCAACAGATACCGTAACGCCATCGGCATTAGTGGTATACTTCAACTTATCTACTTTAAAGTCAATTGCCTGAACAGCAAAAGCAAGTAGCAAACTAAAGAAAAGGAGTGCGCGCTTTTTCATGGAACTATCGTTTAAGAATAAATATATAACTAACGTAAATTATTCCTTTTTATTTCATAACTTTCTATTTGAGCGAGTTATACCCCTATTAGAAAGTGCTTTTTTCTTTCTTATTTTGCTGAGTCTGTACGGAGCTGAAGCAACTCAGATGCGTATCGGGCATAATGACCTTCCAGTCCATCGGCATACCGTTTCAAAACTTTCTCGCCCAAACTGTCTGCATCGCCACAGAGATACAACGCACGGGCTACATGAAGTTCTTTGAGCGCTTTGTTGCGGGTACTTACATCCTCCACATTCGGCACGACATTCTCTCTGGCTTCCTCATACGATCCGATGGAATGGTAACGCATACCGGGGAGAGTCAGCATCTGTGCCAAAGCGGACACTGCCTCTCTGCTTTTTATGGATTCAAGCGCCATAGTAAGGGCTCTGAAATGAGAGAAATAGTCTTCCGGCTGAAGCAAAGCTGCTTTTTCAAGAATGACAGGTAGCGATGATTCCTGTCGGGCATTGCCCAAAGCCATCAGCAACGCGTCCAACCGGCTGAGACACATACCAAACTGTCCCATGCCGGTGTAATGCCATCCTTCATCCCATTGGGTGTACGAACGTATCTTTTCTTCCAACACAGAGGCATATTTCGCATCACCAAGGATACAAAGCACAGAAGCAAGCATGACTCGCTCTTCGGGAAGTGTAGTCTGTTCGATCTTTTTGCTCAGAAGGGTGAGGCATTTCCGTGGTTCGGTGAGTAGTATTTCCAATCCTTTGTACTGATCCGCGACCGTTTGCGCCGCCTGCTCCAAGGTGTTGTTGTCGTATCCCTTGAAGTCTCCTTCCTGAAGGACGCGGGCAGGAAGATTGCCCATCTGCACGAGGTAGCGCTGCACTTTTCTCATATCCATCTTGCGGATCTTCTTCTTTTCACGCACACACATCGCGGCAAGATAGCCGACGGCATAGCCCTGATCCTGCAAACAGGACTGCATGCGGATCACCGGCATCGCATCGCGGTGAGCACTGGCGCCCAAACCGGTGACGATGATTCCTTCCAGTCCCTTGGGCAGCAAACTGCGTAAAGGGACATCGGCATCATAGATCGTATGACGCACCATCGGCGGACTCAATATAAAATAGGGGTCAATGATCATCCCGTGGGTATCAAACGAACTCTTATGATAGGATATCGTATCCGAATAGTGACGGTGATTCAGCACATCGTATACGGATATTGTATAGTCACCCACTACCCTCCTTCGTTCGCGAGTCTGAGGGAGTTTGACAATATCATATTGTCCGGCGTGTTTGACTTTGGCCTGAACATAGATACCGGTCACATTCAGAATGTCTGTGTCATCGATGAAAGCCCAATCGTTGTTGTTGTAATAGTCCGTCGGACCAATCTTGGAGAGTCCGGCGCCTTGCACAGCGATAGACTCTTTGCCTGTATAGGAAAAGGAAGCTCCCGCTGCAATGGCGATATCGGCACTGCCGGTACTGTCAATGACCTTGTTGGCCAGAATGACACCTCTCCCTTCCGGAGTAGCTACCACCAAACCTTTGACGACATTGTCTTCGACCAAAGCGCCACAACCCAGCACGCCAAACCAGATCTCAGCACCGGCTTTGCGCAATTCGCGACGGTACCACTCCATCTTCCAGTCTGCATTGTACGAATTTTTCCACTCTTTGCGCTGCCGGGGATGATCCAGAGGAGCCATATCGCGTACCCCTTTGTCTATCTCAACAGTAAAGCCTTCGCGATAACCATCCCAGTAGATGCCAATCAAGCCGAGTGTTCCTATTCCGCCCAAACCGTGAAGATATTCAAGCACCAACGTTTTAGCTCCTTGACGGGCAGCGGAGATACCGGCCGGCGCACCTGCAGTTCCCCCTCCCATCACAACGACATCGTAGGTTCCCAATACGGGCAACGCATCGCGTTGCGAGTGAATGGTTCCCAGTGTAGTGGAAGGACGAAGTGGTTGCAGACGCTCACCGATCTGTCCGTAATCGGTCGCTTTACCGGATGACGGCAAGAGCTTCACCTCTTCGGGCATGGGCAGAGCGGCAATCTCTCCTGCCACATACTCGCCCAGTATATCGCCCATCGCCATGGCATGTACCGGTCGCATCAACGTGTCAACAGTAGAGCGGGCGATGTCGGCACAAGGTCCAAGTACCCGGATAGCGTCGGTTTGCTTCGGACAAAATGCTTCGTAAGGGATGTCTCTCACTTCTGTAAACGAATCCTGATACGACTGACGCCCATAGATGGAAGATCCGGGAATATACCACAACTGATCTGCACTGTCTCCCTGATCCGGATCCCAGGTCAGATCCCGGATGGTCTGTTCGATTTCATTCAGGGTAGCGTAAGAGTTATCTTTGGGTGCAAACTCAAACGTATATCGGGTAACCGGATATTCTTTTCCGTTATTTTGAAAGGTAAAAGGCAATACTTCTGCTTTGCGTATCTGAGGATCTTCTTTGACCTTATTGCCCACTACGGTGTACTGAAAGGATTGCTTCTCCACGTTGAAAGGAGTCAGAGTGACTCCGCTCATACGGGCCACCGAAGCGGTATGGGTCGCATCTATGATTGCCTTGCAACGAATGGCCTGCCGACCTGAACGATTGGCAATCACTACACCGGAGGGCCGTCCCGTAGGGTCAGTCAGCAGATTGGTCACAAAACTACTGTAAAGGAAACCGATGTTATGGTTTATCAGTTCGTTTTCCAGCACACTTTTGACGTACAAAGGAGTAGGATGAGCAGCTTGCAGAAAGACCTTACGGGCAAGTGCTGTTTCCGGCTGTTCGCCTTTCTTCAGGTCATATAAAAAGGAGCCGCAAATATCATCTCCGGGATAGGACAACGAGGCAATGAGAAAGACTTTCGCTCCGGTGCGCGCTGCGGCGACGGCAGCAGCCACAGCCCGCGAACTGCCTCCCACAACCACCAGATCGGCTTCTGCGATCAGAGGAAGAGCACGGCCGCTTTCCAAACAGAAAGAGGCGTCGGGCATTAGTTTTTGCATCATCGCTTTTGCTTCGGGCACATGACCGAGTGTTGCCAGTGCGGTGCCTGCGGTCACACTTTTGAGGAAAAATCGCCTGTTAATCATAGCTATTCATGGAATTAAAGTTCAACAGTTGTCATCCATCGCTCTCCTCGCCTGTTTCACGAAGGAACTTTAAGGGCAGCGGGGCGTCGTCAGACTCCGAGTTTTTGCCGTACCATTTGTTTGATGTAGTCCACACTACCCTCAATGCCAAAGACCGTGGAGTCCAAAGATAGGTGGTACGAGGAAGACATTCCCCACGTCTTATTGGTATAATAGTTGTAATAGCTGGCTCGCTTCTTATCTGTTTTTTCGATCAGTGAGATGGCTTTATCTTCGGGAAGAGATAGCTTTTTCATCACCTGTGCGATACGAAACTCCATCGGCGCATGGATAAACACGTTCAGACAACGGGGATTGTCGCGCAGTATATAGTCGGCACACCGTCCGACAAAGATGCAGGAATGTGCTTGTGCCAGATGTTGTATCACATCAGACTGGATCTTGAAAAGCATGTCGTTGGAAAGGAGATCGTTGGTGGGTATCGCTTCCACATTCAGAAAAGGGAACCGCATGCCGATGGCACGGGAAAAAGAAGAAGAGGTCTGCTCATCCGCCTTCTCGAAAAACTCTTTGCACAAACCACTCTCCTGCGAGGCAATATTGATGAGTTCTTTGTCGTAATAGGCTACCCCGAGACTCTCAGCCAGTTTCTCTCCAATGGCTCGACCGCCACTGCCAAGCTGACGACCGATATTAATGATGTAATGTGCTTCCATCGTTCAATTGTGCTTTGTGTTATGGGAACAAAAATACTAAAAATACAATTGGTAATGAGTCTCTTTCTGAGAATATTCACAGGATTGTCCGGGTTAATTGAATGCTTCGTCCGGAATCCCAACTATTTTCACTACTTTTGTAGTCTCTATAACGCGGTTCAAATCTATGAAATTATATTTCCTCAGTCTTGCCAGCGGCAGCAGTGGCAATTGCTATTATTTAGGAACGGATGAATACGGCATTCTAATTGATGCAGGTATTGGTGCGCGAACTATCCGCAAACGTCTCCGAGACAAAGGTATCGGTCTTGAAAAGATTCGGGGTGTCTTTGTGACGCACGACCATTGCGATCATATCAAAGGGTGTGGTTGTCTGGGCGAGAAGTTTCATATTCCGATCTATTCAACGGAAGAGGTACACTGCGGACTGGACAGAAACAGTCGCTTCACAGAAAAGCTGTTCACTTCACGTCGTATTCTATACAAGGAGGTGCCTGTAAAGATCGGAGACTTTTCGATTCGCGCATTTGAGGTTTCACATGATGGTTCAGATAATATGGGCTACTTCGTAGAGGCCGGAGACAAGTGTTTTTCTTTTGCTACTGACCTTGGCTATATTTCCGAAACGGTGGCCGGATATCTCTGCCGGTCTAATTACATGGTATTGGAAGCCAATTACGATCATGAGATGCTGATCAATGGAACGTATCCTGATTCACTGAAAGAAAGGATTCTGGGCAAAAACGGCCATCTGTGCAATGACGAGACTGCTGGTTTTCTTGCATCCAATTACCTGGAAAGTATGCGGCATGTCTTTCTGTGCCACCTCAGCCGAGACAATAACCATCCGGATGTAGCACTGCAAACTGTCCAACAGGCTCTGGAGGAACAAGGTATTCAGGTCGGTATAGATATCATTATCGAACCGCTCCACCGCACAGAAAACACGGGCATGTACGTCTTTGAATAAAACAGTACCGGTCCTTTTATCAACCTATCAAACAAGAACAGGGGATTCAGACTGATTACTCCATCCAAATCCCCTGTATTTTAAAACCCAATGGTTTATTTCAATTCAAAGTCCAGTGTCGCGCGAATATCTGTAGATGATGATCCGATATAGACTTTAAACATTCCCGGTTCAGATACCCATGCATGTTTCGCTTCATCAAAGAAGCAAAGATCTTCATTCTTGAGGATAAATTGCACCTTCTCTGTCGCTCCCGGTGCCAGAGTGATCTTCTGAAAAGATTTCAACTCCTTCAATGGACGCAGCACACTGCATTTTACATCACCAATATAAAGCTGTACCACTTCCTTGCCTGCTACCTTTCCTGTATTCATTACCGGAATAGTGACGGTCAGTGTTCCCTCTTTCTCCATGCTTTTTGCTGAAACTTCAGCTTTGCCATACTTGAACGTGGTATAGCTCAGTCCATGACCAAATGGGAAAAGAGACGGTATTTTCTTCGTGTCATGCCAACGATATCCCACAAGTATATCTTCTTTGTACGTTTCAATCTTTGTGTCAGCAAGACCGGGATACCCCTCCTCACCAAAAGCATGCGCACCACAATCCGTCAGCTGCACCGGGAAAGAGAAGGGCAGTTTGCCGCTCGGATTCACAGCTCCGCTCAACACATCCACCAGTGCATTGCCTGCTTGCGAACCGAGATACCAGCCTTGTACAATAGAAGGAACTTGTTTGATCCAGGGCAACGCCACGGCATTACCGCTCAGCAACACCAGCACAATCTTTGGATTGGCAGCAGCAAGAGAGGTGATCAGCGCATCTTACTGGAAAGGAAGAGCCAGCGATTTGCGGTCTCCATCTTCACAAACCGGACGATGGATCTTATTCAATCCGCCGATATAAAGGATCAGATCGGCCTCTTTGGCCATTTCCACAGCCTGCACACGCAGAGAGTCGGTATTGAAAGCCGGTTCTCCTTCACGTCCATACACGGATGGTCCGGATGCATAGCCCATTGCATATTGAATCTTATCACCATACTTCGCCTGCAAAGCCGCAAGCGGTGATATTTCTTCTTTCGCTTTCAGACTTGCCGAACCACCACCTTCAGTCAGTCTGCGAGTTGCATTCTCACCGACCACCAGTATTTTCGTATACAAAGATCCATCGAGAGGCAAGAGAGCAGTCTCTTTCTTCTTGAGCGGTTCGTTCTTAAGCAATACGATACCCTCCCCTCCGACCATCCGGGCCACAACCGCATGTTCAGGTGAAGCAAAGCTGCCCCACGGTTTATGGCTATTCATCGCAGTACGGAAGATCAGCCGCAATATGCGCGATGCTTTATCTTCCACCGAACTCATTGGATAGATGCCCGACTTCAAACCTTTCAGATAAGCATCGGCAAGATAATAATCACTATAGGCGAAAGCTCTACCGGTGGAAAGTCCGTTGGTGTAGGATCCCATCTCAATGTCAAGCCCGTTAAGTACGGCTTCTTTCGTA
>JAQUZH010000102.1 GCA_028691445.1 Bacteroidales bacterium
TACCTGCTGCGAGTGGTCCCGAACAGGTGGTTGTCAATGGCATGTCTGCCTCTTCGCGTGGATCGCGCTGGGCCAATTCGGGCATGGTCGTGGAGGTTCGTCCGGAAGATGTGGCTACTTATGGCAATGATCCGGTACTCTCGGTACTTCAGTTTCAGGAAGAACTTGAGCGGCTCTGCTGGATCAACGGGGGACGGAAGCAAACGGCTCCTGCTCAACGGATGGGAGACTTTATCAACCGGCGTAACTCTGCCAAATTACCGGAGAGTTCCTATACACCGGGAGTCGTATCTTCGCCACTACACTTCTGGATGCCAGAGTTTGTGGCAAGCCGTCTGCAACAGGGATTTAACGTCTTTGGTTCTCAGTCAAGAGGATTTCTGACCAATGAGGCGTTACTGATTGGTGTGGAAACTCGCACCTCAGCTCCGATCCGTATCCTACGCGACAAAGATACGCTCTGTCACATCCGCCTGCAAGGTCTCTATCCGTGTGGCGAAGGTGCCGGTTATGCAGGAGGCATCGTTTCGGCTGCTATTGACGGCGAACGGTGTGCGGAGAGCATTTTAGGAAACAGTTAAAATCAGATAGTTATGGATGTCATTGAAGTACGAGAATACTGCTTGCAGAAGAAAGGTGCCACAGAGGATATGCCTTTTGATGATGTTACCTTGCTGATCCGTGTCATGAATAAGATGTTTGTTTTGATTCCTCTCGACGAACCATTCAGCATCAACCTGAAGTGCAATCCGGAGCGGGCTGAAGAGCTACGTGAGCGCTACTCTTCGGTGCAACCGGGCTATCACATGAACAAAAAATACTGGAATACGGTCTATCTGGATAATACCGAAGATAAACTGCTGAAAGAGATGATCGACCACTCGTATGACGAGGTCGTGCGGAAGTTGTCAAAAAAGGAGAGAGAGATCTTAAATGAAATAGAGGAATAAGCTGCTCTTTACAACTCACTCCTCTCTCTTATTGAATGATCTTTTTAAACGATAGAATCCGGACGATTGATCGTGCGCAAACAATGACGTTCGGCTCTATTGTCAATCAGTTTATTTCTGTGGTTTTGCTGCCTTTGAAGGTATCTCTACGGTTGCTGTCTTTGTCGTCTTTGTTGTTTTGGGAGACTTTGTTGCTTTGACTACTGTGCCATACAGTTCAAAAGACTCACTATCAGTGATCAGTACCGAATAGAAATCACCGATATGAAGCGGTTTATCTTTTGTTATCAACACTTCCGGATCGACTTCCGGTGAGTCAAACTCAGTACGTCCGATATAATACTCCTCTTCTTCACGGTCGATGATCACTTTCATTGTCTGACCGATCTTTGCCGCGTTGACCTCCGAAGAGATGCGCTGTTGAAGTGCCATCAGTTGATCCACTCGTTGCTGTTTCACCTCTTCTGATACATCATCCTTGTAATGCTCCGCAGAGTAGGTTCCCTCCTCTTCCGAGTAGGCAAAAGTGCCCATCCGTTCAAAGCGGCTTGTACGAACAAACTCCATCAATTGCTGAAAGTCTTCTTCGGTTTCGCCGGGATGCCCTGCGATCAGAGTCGTACGTAGATGAATACCCGGCACCTCGCGGCGGATCGTTTCAATAAGCTGGACGGTTTCTTCTGCAGAAGTGTTACGGCGCATAGCCTTCAACACTGGATCGGAGATATGTTGGAAAGCAATGTCAAGGTATTTACACACATTCTCCTTTTCACGCATCACTCGGAGCAGGTCCATCGGGAAAAGCGTTGGATAGGCATAATGAAGTCGGATCCACTCCACGCCTTTTACTTCGGAGATCCGCTCCACCAATTCGGGAAGCATCGCCTTTTTGTAGAGGTCGCGACCATAATAGGTCACATCCTGAGCGATAACCTGAAACTCCTTTACTCCATGGGAGACAAGACGGGTAACCTCTTCGACGATATCTTCCATCGGAACGGACTGATAAGCTCCGGTGATAATAGGGATCGCGCAATAGGAACAACCGTGGTTGCATCCTTCAGCAATCTTCAGGTAGGCATAATGCGACGGTGATGTAAGGGTGCGCTCAAACTGTAAATCCTGCTGATAGCTCTTTCCCAGATCAGAGATAATCTCTTTCCAGGCAAACTTCCCATAGTAGGCATCTACTTCGGGTATCTCTTTGGCTAATTCATCCGCATATCGTCCGGACAAACAACCGGTGACGATGAGCTTGTTAATTTCACCTTTCTGCTTCTTCTCTGCAAATTCAAGGATCATATTTATACTCTCTTCCTTGGCATCACCGATAAATCCGCAGGTATTGATAATCACTATTTTTCCCTTGGATACAATCGGATCATGTGTTACCTTAAAGCCATTCGCCTGCAGTTGAAGCATGAGCTTCTCAGAATCCACAAGATTTTTAGAACAACCCAGAGAAATGATATCAATCGTGTTTTGCGCTTTCATTCCAATCAATTAATTACCAAACAAAGAATCAACAAACTCGCGTTTCCGGAAGATTTGCAGATCTTCCATCCCCTCACCCAAACCAATATATTTGACCGGGGTCTTAAATTCATGCGAGATACCAATCACCACACCTCCTTTTGCTGTTCCATCCAACTTTGTTACGGCAATGGCATTGACTTCTGTCGCTTTCGTAAATTGTCGGGCTTGCTCAAAAGCGTTCTGACCTGTCGAACCGTCTAATACCAACAGTACTTCATCGGGTGCTCCGGGAACAACCCTGTCCATGACATTCTTTATCTTTGAGAGTTCATTCATCAATCCCACTTTGTTGTGCAACCTTCCGGCGGTGTCAATAATCACGACATCAGCACCATTGGCTTTCGCCGAACTCAGCGTATCAAAAGCAACAGAAGCAGGATCGGATCCCATCTTTTGTTTGATCACAGGCACATTAACTCGTTCGCCCCATATCTCCAACTGTTCGATAGCTGCCGCACGAAACGTATCAGCAGCTCCTAAATAGACTTTATTGCCTGCTTTCTTGAATTGGTAAGCCAATTTACCAATGGTAGTCGTCTTACCTACTCCATTGACCCCAACCACCATAATGACATACGGTCGGCGGGCATTCGCCGGTAACTCAAAGTCAGAGAGATCGTCCGGATTATTTTCAGTCAGGAGCGCCCCAATTTCCTCTTTTAAAATACTATTGAGTTCGGTTGTATTGAGATACTTATCCTCAGCCACCCTTTTCTCGATACGACTGATGATAGTCAGGGTCGTTTCGACGCCCACATCGGAAGAGACCAATACTTCTTCCAAGTTATCAAGCACATCCTCATCGACCTTACTCTTACCTGCAACGGCACGGGTGATCTTGGAGAATACACTCTCTTTGGTCTTAGCAAGACCCTTATCAAGCGTCTCTTTTTTCTCTTTACTGAAAAAACTGAAAAAACCCATATTGTCTATCTATTTAGTTTGTGCAAAAGTACGAAAAAAAACAATCGATTCGTAGATGGAAGGTACCTATAACAAAAAAGGCTCTTAAAAAGAGCCTTTCATGTATCTATGTAACGATTTATTACTTCAGAATATCTTTTACCTTATCGTTAGGTACCATGCTCTCTTCGAAGCAATAGGCACCTGTCTTTTTAGATTTTACCATTTTGATAACTTTAGAGTAAGTACGTCCTTCTCCTTTTACCTGTAATGATGCAACTACTTTCTTTGCCATGATTCGAATTATTTAATTTCTTTGTGAATAGTCATTTTCTTCAAAAACGGATTATACTTCTTCAGCTCAAGTCTTCCTGTTGTATTCTTTCTGTTTTTGGTTGTAATATATCTGGACATACCGGGAACGCCGCTTCCTTTTTGTTCGGTACATTCCATGATGACCTGTACCCTGTTTCCTTTTGCTTTCTTTGCCATTTCTATTTTCTCCCTTGATTAAGCGTTTAAATACCCATTTTCAGCAGCACTTTTCAAAGCTGCATTCAAACCATTCTTGTTAATTGTGCGCAATCCCGCTGCTGACACTCTCAATGTAATCCAGCATTCCTGTTCTACCCAATAGAACTTTTTCATAAAGAGGTTCACATCAAATGTTCTTTTCGTTCTTCTTTTAGAGTGAGAAACATTATTGCCAACCATTGCTTTTTTTCCTGTAATCTGACAAATCTTAGACATCGCTTATTCTGTTTTTATATATTAGCAAATCAAATCAGGGCGCAAAGTAAATACTTTTTCCCCGAATAAACAAATTTACGCACATTTATTTCGAAAAAAGCATCTCAATTATTCAATATCCTGCAACATCTCCAGAAGTAAAAGTAGCGTACTATTCACAGTTCGTTTGATCACATTCTCCCTTCCTCCACTAAAGTGGAAGGTGCGATATTCAATGTGATCGTTCACCACTGCTGCCACACAGATGGTTCCTACCGGTTTTTCGACAGAGCCACCCGCGGGACCTGCAATACCGGAAGTCGCCACAGCACAGTCTGATCCCAAAACTTGACGCACTCCGGTAGCCATTTCCTTGACCGTTTCCAAACTCACAGCTCCGTGTTCGTTAAGGGTCTCTTCACGCACCTTCAGCACCTTCTTTTTAGCATCATTGGAATAGGCCACCACACTCCCTTTAAAAAAAGCAGAACAGCCTGCCATCCGTGTGATGCGCTGCGCGATGGCGCCACCGGTACAACTCTCTGCAGCCCCCAGTGTAAATCCTTTTTCTTTCAACTTCTCACCCAGTATTTCTTCTACAGGAATGTCTTTTTCCGAAACAATAGCAGCACCCAGCAAATTGCGGAGCTGCACGCTCTGAGCTTCAATCGTTTGTTCAAGCAACTGTTCAGACGCATGTACGCCCGTTATCCGGAGTCTGATAATTCCCCAGGCAGGCAAATACGCCAACTTAAGAAAAGGCTCAAGTCCATCTTCCCAATCGGTCAGTTTCTCTGCTAATGCTGATTCGGAAAAGCCACTTACCAAAAAGTGTTTGTGACGGATAAAAGGCTGATCGGGATATCGTTGTAGTAAACGGGGAATGATCTCCTGTTCCATTGCCCCGATCATCTCATAAGGCACTCCCGGCATTGAAACCAACACCTTCTCCTCTTTCTCAAACCAGGTGATCGGTGCGGTTCCTCTGTGGTTTTGAATCACCACACAATTATCGGGAACCATCGCCTGCAAACGGGTCAATTGATTGATGAACTTCATCCGGTCTGCCAGCACTTCTTTTATATTCTCGTACACTTTCTCACTGTACACCAACGAAGAACCAAAATAGTCACAAAGTGTCTGTTTGGTAATATCATCTTTGGTCGGACCGATGCCACCTGTAATCAAAACGATATCCGCACGAACAAACGCATGGTTTATAGCTTCTATAATATCCTCTTTTACATCTTTTACTGAGGTAACCCGAACAACGGAAAAACCGGACTGATTGAGTCTTACTGCCATCCATGCCGAGTTAGTATCCACAATCTGACCGATCAGAATCTCATCTCCTATGGTTATTATTTCTACATTCATCTCATCTTTCATTGGTTCATTTTGCAAATGTACAGATAAATATCTACTTTTGTATCCGATTTTCACGATACAAATTCACTATAACAAAAAAAATAATCAATGAAGAAAAGTGCATTGCAAGTAGCCAGAGCTGCTTACCAGCCAAAGATGCCCAAAGCCTTGACCGGAGCTGTCAAAGCGGAGTTTGGTGCAGCTACAGAATCTGTCGCTAACCAGTCTGAGATCAAAGAGTTATTCCCGAACACCTATGGAATGCCTGTTATTAATTTCGTATCTACCAACGCAAAAGAAGAAGCATCTCCAATCAATGTAGGTGTGATACTTTCAGGAGGACAAGCTCCCGGTGGTCACAATGTTATTTCCGGTCTGTTTGATGGTATCAAGAGCGTGAATGACAAGAGCCGTCTGTATGGATTCATCTTGGGTCCCGGCGGATTGGTAGATCACAAATACATGGAACTTACAGCAGACATTATTGATGAATACCGTAATACAGGTGGATTTGACATCATCGGTTCAGGTCGTACCAAACTCGAGACAAAAGAACAGTACGACAAAGGTCTTGAGATTTTGAAACAACTGAATATCTCGGCACTTGTAATCATCGGTGGCGACGATTCTAACACCAACGCTTGTGTGCTGGCTGAATACTATGCAGCTATCAACGCTGGAGTTCAGGTAATCGGTTGTCCGAAAACAATTGACGGCGACCTTAAGAACGAACAGATTGAAACTTCTTTCGGTTTTGACACGGCTTGTAAAGTATATTCAGAGGTAATCGGCAACATCCAGAGAGACTGTAACTCTGCTCGTAAATACTGGCACTTCATCAAACTAATGGGTCGTTCTGCTTCACATATTGCATTGGAATGTGCTTTACAGGTACAGCCAAACATCTGCCTCATCTCTGAAGAGATCGAATCTAAGAATGAGTCTTTGGATGATGTCGTTACTTATATTGCTCAAATTGTAGCCAACCGCGCTGAGAATGGTAACAACTTCGGTACCGTCTTGATTCCTGAGGGATTGATCGAATTCATCCCGGCTATGAAAGCGTTGATCGCCGAACTGAATGACTTCCTTGCCAAAAGCAAAGACGAGTTTGCCTTGATTAAGAAATCAGCACAACGCGAATATATCATCAGCAAGCTTTCAAAAGTAAATGCTGACATCTATGCCAGCCTTCCAGAAGGAGTTGCACGTCAGCTCTCATTAGATCGCGACCCACACGGAAATGTACAGGTATCGCTGATCGAAACAGAGAAACTGCTTTCTGATATGGTAGCTGCCAAACTTGAACAGTGGAAGAAAGAAGGAAAGTTCTGTGGTAAGTTTGCCGCTCAGCACCATTTTTTCGGCTATGAAGGACGTTGCGCTGCTCCTTCTAACTATGATGCAGACTACTGTTATTCACTTGGATTTACAGCTTCAGCATTGATCGCTACAGGCAAGACCGGGTATATGTCGTCTGTTAGAAACACGACTGCTTCTGCTGAGAGCTGGACTGCAGGAGGTATTCCAATCACCATGATGATGAATATGGAACGTCGTCACGGAGAGATGAAACCGGTTATTCAAAAAGCATTGGTTAAACTTGATGGCGCACCATTCAAAGCTTTTGAAGCACAACGCGCAGAATGGGCTATCAACACAGCTTACGTCTATCCGGGTCCTATCCAGTACTTTGGTCCAACAGAGGTATGCGATCAGCCAACTAAGACACTGAAACTGGAACGTCAATAAGACGAATAAAACCAACCCCTTATTCAGATCCTTGTCTACTCAAAAAAATAGAGCGACAAGGATCTGTTCTTTTTTAAAAAATAGATACCTTTGTTGTTCAAACAGTAAAGAAAAATATCATGAAACGAATCTCATTCAGAATGCTTTTGCTTCTATGCTCAGTCTTATTTGTCGCCAATACGGCTTCGGCTGCCAAAAAAGAGAAACAATCACTGAACATTGTTTTTATAGGTAATAGTATTACACAGGGCGCATTATTAGATAAGAACGACGCACCACCGGTGTATACCACTGAGTACTTGAAATCATCGAAGAGATTTAAAGCTGTCCGCTTCAGCAATCAGGGAGTCAGCGGATCAACCACAGTTGATTTTCTTCCCACGACACGCAGACTCTTTCAGCGCACGATCGCAGCAGCCGATCTATTATCGGTTGAAGAAGGGACACTTCTCTTTTCCGTCAAACTAGGCACAAACGACAGTGCGGAAAAAGGACCAAACGGTTCACCAGTCAGCGACACACAGTACTACGACAATATTAAACTGATCATCGATACGCTTCTGAGCCGATACCCTTCTAGTCTGATTGTCTTACACAAACCCATCTGGTACAGCCCGAACACCTACAACGGAGCTATCTACCTGAAAGCAGGACTTAACAGACTCAACAGCTACATTCCTCAACTGGATCGTCTTGTAGCTACCTATGCGCAGACACATCCCGGCCATGTCTTTCAGGGAGATACAGCCGCTTATGATTTTTTCCGTATCAACTTCAAAAAATATCTTTTTCCGGAAGAAGGTAATGCCGGCACTTTTTTCCTGCATCCCAATAAAGAAGGAGCTAAAAAGCTTGCTGTATTCTGGGGAAAAGGAATACTGAAAGCATTCGAAAAGAGCACCGCTAAATAAGCCGGTGCTCTTTCTACTTATTTCCACTCAGAATAAGGATGTTGGATCAGATTACAATTTAGATAGCGAGGATCATTTGTTACCTCCTCGCCGATCCACTCAGGCAGATCTAAAATGCAATCAACATCGGGAAGTTCAATCTCTGCCACAATCAGTCCTTCGTTCTCTCCATGAAAGACATCCACTTCCCAAACAAGCGATCCCCACGGTATTTCATAACGACATTTCTCAACCAAAGGACGCTCGCACATTGTTATTAATTCGCGTGCATCTTCAATAGGTATCGGATACTCAAATTCCTGGCGTACAAGTCCGACAGTCTCACCTTTGACTGTCAGCGTTGCCTTTCTTCCTATTATTCTCACACGCATTGACTTCTCTTTCTTCGTAAAAAGAAATCCCTGTATCATCTCCTCACCATAAATACTACTCAAAAAAGAAACATTTTGCGCCAAAAACTTACGTTCAATCTCTAAACCCATTTATCTCATTTATTTATTTGTTTTCTAATCGATGGTATCAGTATAAATCCAGGCAGTGTACATACCATCACCCAAACGAAGAATAACCGATAACCGATCTCTTCCTGAATCCATCCGGCTACCATCCCCGGTAACATCATACCCAATGCCATGAAAGCGGTGCATATCGCAAAATGAGCTGTTTTATGTTCCCCTTCAGCAAAGGTCATCATATATATCGTATAGGCCGTAAAGCCAAAACCATAACCAAAATTCTCAATCGAAACACAGAGATTGATTAACCAAAGATTGCTCATCTGATCATGGGCCATCCAAAAATAGACAACATCGGGCACATTGATAGCAAGCACCATGGGCCAAAGCCAGGCACGCAATCCGTTACGAGCTACAAGAAAACCACCAAGCAGTCCGCCGAACACCAGAAATATCACACCAACCGTACCATTGACTGTACCTACCTGCGAAGTAGTAAGCCCCAGCCCTCCCGCATCAAGACTATCAAGCATAAACGGAGCAGTCAACATCCCCAGCTGTGACTCTGCCAGTCGATAGGTCAAAAGAAATAGCAATGCCAGGCCAATACCCGGCTTACGAAAGAAGGAACTGAATGTCTCCACAAAACCATCTAGTATCTCCTTGGGGGTACTCGTACCCATCTTATCCTCCACCGGATAGGGTAGCATCTTCTGATTATACAACGAAAAGCCAAAGAACAGAACCGCCAGGACACCAAACACAACAGACCATGCAAAATGTTCATCGCCGGTAGAAACCTCAAGGGCACCGGCAAGCATGACCAGCGGTCCTTTACCTACTAAAGTGGCAATCCTGTAACATGTATTTCTGATTCCGACAAAGAAGGCCTGCTTCGAGGCATTGAGTCCGAGCATATAAAACCCGTCTGCTGCTATGTCGTGTGTCGCCGAACTAAAAGCCATGAGCCAGAAGAGAGCGAGACTGCTCTGCAAAAACAAACTCCCGGGCAGAGTAAATGCTATACCCCCG
>JAQUZH010000103.1 GCA_028691445.1 Bacteroidales bacterium
GGTTGAAGCGGGGCACAAATGGTCTTTCCAGCGCTTGTACAAACCTTCGAATAGAAGTACTCGGCCACGCCGTTGGAGCGGGTGAGTCGGGCCGCCGGATGGGGCTTGAGCATCGTAGCGGAAGGCGTAGGATTGAAGGCGTAAAGGCAGACAAGACCAAAGGGCTTGGATGACTCGCCGGAAATCCGGAGCCTGTAGCGGAGTATGCTGAAGCACCAGACGAATAGCGAGCCCGACATAAACCAGAGCGAAGCGATTCCACTGTCGAGTCTCTGACCAACGGGAAGAGTCTCGCTTTTCTGCGAGCCCTCGGAAGATGTGTTCGGAACGAAGCGTCAGCGCAGTGGAGAACACTTCTGTAGAGGATTAAGCGAGCAGTATTAATGACAAGGCGAAGCCTTACCGAGGAGCGAAGGCTCTTGACTCTTTGTCGGGAGCCTGCGGACGACAAGGAGTCACAGCCGAAGCGACCCACCCGAAGGGTAGGAGGCGGCAGTTTGCTCGAATACCTACAATGGTTGATGCGGGAGATGCCGTTCGCAAACCACAAACACTGATGCGGGGCGGACCTCGCGCCCTGGAATTACGCACTGACGTTGATGTAGGCACGCGCGAGGTCCTGAGTGAGCGGATTGAGGGAGGGGTGGTCCCTCCCTTCCGCGAACTCATAACTGCCGCCGACTCGAAAGGGCACAGGGATAACGGTTTTTCAGGGCACTCAGGGAGGCAGTTAACATAATCTAGATTGTATGCGAAGCGAAAACAGGCGGCGGGGTTAGGGGCCCCGACGACCTGTTATACAATCTCGATACATTATGTTAAGTCGCGGATTAAGAGGTAGTTAGCTCGCATCGCACTGACGGAGCCCTGGCGATAATCTCCCCTGTGGGGCAGGGGGCATACAAGATGCAGTGAGCTGGGCTTTGTGGAGCGAAGCGGAACAAAGAACTGCTGACTGCATACCGCTTTCCATTATTGGCCGCATCTGCGGCCTTTGACTCTTCTGTGGCGGCTTTGCCGACATAGAGGAGTCTCATAAACACCAGCCGTACTTTCTGTGGCTGCCCTGCAGGCGCAGAGAGTGCGGATGACCGCTTCTTTCTTAATGGCACTGTGGGAATTATCTCGTTCGCATAAACGCACTGCGGCTGATGGATGCCGGCTTGCACTGATTCCACCAACGTTGGTGCCGGCGGCCTGAGGAAGCACCGTAGCCGAAGGCGGAGGTGCTGTGGAGCCCGAAGCAGTCTTTCATAACTGACGGAACGGCAGTTGTGAAAGTCTGCCGGGCGGAACTCGATAAAGTGGAAGTCCCGGAGGCGCGAAGTGCCGTAGTGGCTGGAACCAAGCCTTTCTGACGTAGCGGATGCGGAGGAAGAAGGGCTTGACCGCTTTGAATTATTCTTCGATTATTTCGAGAGTTGTAAGACCATTCCGGGTTCCAATGACATAATTCATGTCAGAATTGTCCCTCACAAGACGATCAAGGCACATTTCCCTGCCAAGTTGCATATGAACGCATGTGAAGGTATCACCAGCGCTGAGTTTTGAATTTGTGGTCTCAATAGCCTCAAATCGATAGTTGCCTAAATATTTTATGATACATAGCCTGTCTGGAAGCCATCCAATACGAATTTTCGTTCCGGTCCTCAATGCTTCTACGTCAATACCGTCTTTGCCATTCATTGACGACTCCACTTTTGAGGAATCTTTCAATCGGTTACAAAACGTTTCCCAATCTGATATTCCCAAATAATGACAAAGGACATTTAACGTATGTATTGCCGTGGTCGAATATCCGGCTTTATATTGCCATAGACGCTGTAGAGTTGTTTCCGAAAGATATTCACTTAACGTCTCTTCGATATCGAATGAGAGAGATGTGAAATGTCTTGGTGCACGCATAGGACAGCCGAATTTTTGTTCGACAGCCTGACGAAGTGCTGATATCTCAGGTGTGTTGATGTTTACTCTCATTTCATTGCAAATTTAATAAGCATTATCTTTGTAGCCAAAGCCTATTTATGCCTTTATGAATTCATTTTCTTCCGAATCCGACTTTTTCCCCTGCAACAATAACTGGGAAGACATTGAAATGTATGGAGATTTTCAGTTGATGCACAACGGTACGTATGCTAATACATATCGAGCCAGAAAGGCAGGAAAATACTTCCTGTTAAAGGCTCCAAAAACGGATAATACGGCATACATTAATATTTTGAAGAGAGAATATGAGGTCTCTGTAGGCATTGACCATCCCAACATCACTTCCGCCTTTACAATTGAGCAGATTCCAGAAATCGGACTTTGTCTGGTCATGGAATATGTTGACGGTGAAAACCTTTGCGAATATCTCTGTCATAATCCAAGCACAAAGCAAAAGAAGAGAATCCTTTTCCAACTTCTTTCAGCAGTGGGATATCTGCACAAAAGAAACATCATCCATAACGACCTGAAACCGGAGAACATCATCATATCAAAGCAGGAAGGTAACCTCAAACTGATAGATTTCGGTCTCAGCGACGACGATGTTCATTATCTTGCAAAGACATTGGGCTGCACGCCAAGCTATGCTTCCCCGGAACTGCTGTCGGAAGATAAAACAATAGACGCAAGAAGTGATATCTATTCAATCGGGAAGTTGATAAAAATGCTATTCCCCGTCAGATATGGCTTGGTATGGCATAGATGTGTGAGGAATAACCCCAAAGCACGATTCGAGAACACTGACGCGATTTTTAAAGTCATCAGACAACGTAGGATTCTCAATTATGTCCTTCCCATCCTTGCGGTACTTGGAGCAACGGCATACACCACACTGCCAGATATTATTGCGCGAGCAGAATACGATTCCGCAATAGCAGCTGCCGAAAATACGTTCAAAGGCAGATGTGCAAAAGAAAATATTTCTGATGCTGACATTCCGCACGTCAGTATGAATTCTTATTTCAGAATAAGTCAGGATAAAGAAGCAAGAAAGGATTCCCTCAATTCCATTATGGCAATTGAATTGAATGACAGAATCACGCGTCGGGATGGAATTCAAAAACTTGACTCCCTATACAATGCTTATGAAATAATAGTCAGCAAAGAGCCATACGAGATATTCGGAATGTTTGATGTGGTAAGGTTTGTGAAAGAATATAATGAACTTCGTGATACACAAATTCTTTTATTCAAGAAAGATCATTATAAGGATGAATTCTACTCTTTCTGTGAAAAGAGATGGGAAGAGTACAATACGGCAATATACAGGGTAGTCCATTCGCGTCCCAAATACGACAATCTTCCATATGAAGAAATCAAATTCTATAATGATTTAGCCACGTCCGGTCAACCATATCGTCCATATAAAAAATAAACAAGGCATAAAAAGGCTCGACTTTTTCAAAATAGATGAAATATATTTGCGATGCAATCAGGTCAATACGCTATGGTTGCATCGTTTTATTTAATAATTTATGCTTATAGAAACAAAATAAGATAGGAAAGCAAGGACAATGACTATATTTATTTATCTTTGCTAATACAAGAGGTGGGTATTGCCACTTTTTGTAAGACATACATAGAAAGCGTTTAGCTTTATCCGTACCTAACTGAATCTGGACAATTCAAATAAACAAGGATAATGTCTTAAACGCCTGCACTGGCTATAAAACGGGCTTCGCGTCCGCGCTATAGTAGAAAGTGCGAGCGTAAGACCTATCTTATTTTGTTTCTTTTGGCAGTCCAGAGCCGAGTTAGGACAGTAAGACTAAGTCGGCTCGCGCTTTCTTTTTGGTTATTAATACGTTTGAGTCGTACGTACAGAATAATAATGGACGAAAACCAACTGCGTTTACAAAAGGAAGCATTTCTTTCTTCGTATACTCCACCTGCAAATGCGGTGACACCGACTGATATAGCATTGGAAAGTGCTATCGTTACAGCAGTACGTAGAAATCCAACCTATTCAAGGAATTTGACGAGAGCCCAAAGAAATGAACTCATTGAATTTTGGCATAATGAGTTGATTCAAAGAGGAGCGAAGTATCTCTACTCTGCTCAAACAATCAATACATACGTTGATGATATTATTGGTATGAGAGACAGCATAAATGCTCATTTTGAAGAATTTCTGCACAATTCTGTTTCTAACGGCATTCGTATCGCACAGTGCCAAAAGAGTCTCTCTGTTTATTTAAAATATATGTGGTGTCAGAATGTTTCCACAGTTGAGCCTCCGCTGTGTCCAATAGACAGAGTAGTTTTGTCCCATTGTGGTATATTTGACGTTTCGTGGACTCGACTTGATGATGTTGATACGTTTCAACGGATTATTACTGCAGTTTCAAATCAATCACGAAACCACACCTGTTGCGTCACTGTAGCAGAATGGGAACTTTGTATGTTCAACTTATAAATACTATTATCATGGCAGAAAATGGGAAAAGTGGATGCCTATCGTGGATTATCATCCTTGTAGTTTTAGGCCTTATCATTAGTGGCATTGAAAAGTGCTCCAGCAATCATCACAAGAGGCAGGAAATCATATTGCCATCATATAGCAGTTTCAAAATGGATGGAGGAGATCCTACAGTGTATTTTCAAACATTCGATTCTCAAACTATGGCGTGTTTGAATTTTTTCTGGGAATCAGGGAGATCAGCAGATATGTACGTTTGGATTAAAGATGGGAATGATTTATATGACTCTGATAATTCTCATTGTGGATATATCATTGTTAATAATGATGGTTCATTTAATATCAAAGGATGGGATATGGCAAAAGGCCATTACGAAGGTGTCGATGGCGCAATTATGTCGTATAAGGGGAAAAAAAGCAAACAAAAAGAGACAGAAGATGAAGATGAGACCGATGTGCCATCATGGCTTTTTGGGGTTTGGAAAGCTAAATCTACTCCGGTAGGTGAAGCTATAATCTCAATTGAGGGGAATAGAATCAAAGAATGTATTGGAGGAGAGATTAACACTGGAACATTTTCTGTGGGGAAAGATTATATACAAGTATCATACGATGGTGGAAGTGGTGTGCGATATGAATTAGATGTAAAAAATGAACGTTTAGGACTTGGTGATGGATATTGGCTCTCTAAAAATCAAGGGAAAGATGCTGATAATACGATAAACAGAGACAGCGAACTCATAGAAAGTGTAAAGAAATCATTTATGTTAATTCCAGACCACTCAAAAGTAAGCGAAAAAGCTTCAGAATATATGACGAAAGATTTATATGATGCTCTGGAAGCAGCTTGGGATGTTCCGGTATGGGTTGATGGAGAAATTGGTGGTGAAGAATTTTTGTTCTATTTTGTCACCGGAAACGGGGGCTCCACCGTAGGAACTATTGAGTCCGTATTAATTACTTCTGAAGAAAAAGATAAATGTGAAATAGAATTGAAGTATGCAGAAGACTGGGGTAATGACACTATTTCGCAAGAACTTTCAACTATTTCATTAGTAATGGTAAACAACGGAGAAAAATGGTTGTTGGATGATTTCCAAGGAGGCGTTAAAAAGGAATGTAAGGATTACATTTTGTCAGAGATTAAGGATTTTCAATCAGGAAAGACACGTCAATATATGAAAGAGAATCAGCATGATGAATGGTATTCTGATGAGTATATTGCAAATGTGGATAGTATGTTTAATGACTATCTTGCAAAATATAAACTCTATATTGAACAGATTGAAAACAGATAGTAGTATCTTATTAATTTATTTTTTATGAAGCTTTCTTATCTTCCCCTTCTGGTTGACGGAAAGATACCAGAAGATGACAATTACGTGATTCTGAACAAAAACAGAAAAAAAGAGGTGAAGTCAGCTGAATTCAAGTCATTTATCTCTGGAGTTCCTTCGAACTATGACATTTCTGATATCTATCAAGATATTACAAACCTTGATGGTGTAAAAGATAGCAAACTATATAAGTTCGTTAATGATTTTGAAACAATTGGGTTTGTATTTGGCGTCTTATTTTTTATCCTCTATTGGATTATTTTTGGCTTTTGGTGGGGGCTGATAACAGGTGGTATCCTCATTATTCTTGCCTTTATAATAGATAAACATCTTGGAGGGTTATTTGATCTGTCTAAAGATTCTAAAAGACTTCTTGAAAACTACGACGAACTTCTTCAGAGATTATCAACTCAACAAAAACAAGAGAATAAGCAAAATCAGAAAAAATAGACACCATGAATACAAATGCAAATGATATTAGCTTGAAAACTCTATTCAAGAAATTAGATACAACGGCAAAAGTCTTAATAGCAATTGCAGCGATTGTTATTATTCTTCCTTTTTTTGCATCTGGAGGACTTACTGTTTTGTGGCCAAAGAATGTTTCTTTACCCACAAATACCACGTGGAGAAGTGAAAAATATGGGACGGAATTTATGATATCCACTGAAGGTTCTGGAAAAAGATTCACATATTATACAGGATACATAAGTGGTAATTTTAAGATAGACGGAAATAAAGCATATTTAACGAGTGATAAGAGTGCTAAACCGGTTCGAATTAGAATTGATAGTAAGGATAGAATTTATATTGCAAAAGACAAACACGGCATGTTCCCTGGAGGTAGATTTATTCCTAATAGGGGAAAGATAATTGATTACTAATCAACCATTTTAAAAATTAATACGATGAAACATTTTCTTATCGCTCTTTTATCATTGTGCTTTCTTGCTATATCATGCGGAAGCAATGATCCTGTCACCCTCCCTGGAAACGTTAGGTATGAAACAGGCTTTTCAGCTGATGGCCATATGAAATCTGCTCCAAACGGTAAAAGTATTACATTGTATCCTACAAATACCGTTTTCCCTTCGACATATGAGATAAAGCATGGAAATGAGTTATGGACAGAATATGGAAAGGTTGCTAACATTTCAATGGAATCAAATGGTGCCATTCGAATATACAATTGCTCGACTAGCCATGTAAGCAGTGCTATTGGAGGTACTTGGAAGCCATCAAGATAATCATCTTATAATTACAGATAATGTAAATCCATCCACTTTATTCATTAAATGGATGGATTTACATTACTACTGATGCGTTAATTTTTACTAAAATATTGTGAGTTCATTGACATCTTGATTTATAGTGAGTGGTTCCGGGGCGCGTATCAGCTCTCTGATGTCTGCCTTTGAGAGGATTGACACCTCGACGATGGTTGCAATCTCAGTCACTGACAGCGGGCTCTTGAGGTCAACTTTGATCCAAGCAAGCAGGAGGTAAGCACATATAGCAACCCATAGCTGAGTTTGAACGGCGTTCTTGGAGTATCCCCAAAGAGCTTTGATTGTCAGGTTCTGCTTGATCCATTTGAAGAACGTCTCTATCTGCCAGCGGTTGCGGTATATGTTTGCTATCACCAGCGGCCCAAGATCCATATTGTTGGTAATGAACATGATAACCTCTCCGCTTTCTGTATCCAGATACTCAACTATCCTGAGGTTCTCCGGATAAAGTGTTTTGGATTTATACCCTGTAAGCCGGATTACACAATCGCCAACAATGCCGACAGCCTCATTTACGTTATAGTTCCTCTCTACAACCTCATACTTCAGAGGAGTCTTGGGTCTGGTAACGAAGAAGCAGTTTGCCTTATGCAACTTATAGAGGGCATCGAAGTCCAGGTAGGCTTTGTCCATCGTATAGATGGCCCACGGATTGGGCTTTATTGCATCCAGGTAGTTGCTATCATGCCAACGACTATCCGTAATATATATCTGGTCAGGGATGCTTCCTCGAAGATTCAAGACAGTATGCATCTTGATGCCTCCTTTGGAGTATTTGCCCAAGGCCCAGCTTGCCAGTTTGATGCTGCAAGATATTGTAGTAGAGTCGATTGCGAAGACCTCCCAACCAGGTAGATAGACATCCGGGATAGGTTCCTTCGCATACTTTGGACCAACCATCTTTATCAGCCACATCCCAAGGTCTTCATAGATTCGGTAATCCCGACTTTCGTTGGCCCTGGAAAGCGATGATGAGTCCACAATCCCTTCCGGGAACCCCATCTGATAAAGATGCTTCTCGTGAGCCTTGAGCACCAAACTGATGTCATTCAATGACTTGCATCCAGACAACTGACCGAAAAGAAGGTATCGGCACATTGCGCTGCTGGACACACGAACATGATAATCAGCATTGTATATCTTGACGGCCTTGTCGAATACCCAACTGGGATAGTATTCCATCACCTGAGGGAACAGATACTTGCCACGGCTCATAATCTTGTAGGTTTGATACTACAAAATTACGCAGGTACTCACATCAAATCAAATAATGTCAAAGAACATTTTAAATTATTAACTGTTAGATGATTGCAACGATGACGAACCGCATTAACGCATCAGTTTGCGTTTCAAATCGAAAAATCATCAAACCATATATAAAGTATTATAAATAAACAACTTATAAAATATGGATGCTAAATTAACGCATCGCTAGTAGATTTACATTAATAATGAAGGCACATGTAGTACTTTATCCCTTCGATATGCAATAAAGTAAGGGCATTTTTGCCTTCTCTGCTTTCCAGAAATCTAACATCATCCACATTGTCCATAAAGAAATTCTCTGTCAGTACCGCTGGGCATTTGGTATGCTTCAGGATGTAGAAGTTCTCTTCGAAATCCGGCTCCTGTGGCCCGTTGAATTGCCTGATTATTTTGCCGGGGAGATTCTTGCGAGCAGCTTCGTACAGGTCCATTGCAAGTAGATCTGATTTGGTAATACCAGGAGTGGTGTAGGCGCTCCAGCCTGTGGCTTTATGCCATTTGCCATCAGAACCGGCCGCATTGACGTGAATTGATACGAGAAGGATATTTGTCGCGACATAAATGTCGCATTTGTCATTAACTCTCTTGACACGTTCGCGGAGTGGAACATCAATTTCTTCCGGCACAAGCAATTCTGCATCATAGCAACAATCCACGAGTTCTGATACGACTCGGGTGGCGATGATGCGGTTGTATTGATATTCGAGGAATTTGCCGTCTGGGCTGCGTTTGCCTGGGGTGTTGGAACCGTGGCCGTTGTCGATAAGGATTTTCATTGTGCTGCAAGGTTAGTGTTGCAGCTCTATCGATTCCGGATATAAAGGTAGTTATTATTGCCGAAAACAAAGATACTATTTTGAAGGTACAGCCAAAAATAAAAGACCGCATTTATTGTAATACGGTCAATAGCGATTCTCGCTCTTTATGCTATGTTATGAAAATATTTGAAATCGAATGAAAATAGAGTTCTTGAAGAAAAGATATAATTGATATTCAGTGTATTACAATGGAGGCTGATTTATTTTGCAAAAAAGAATTACGCATAATAAGGGACATAAGTAGCATATTTCTTTGACACTATATCATTGTTTGCGATTTTAATGTAACCGGCTTCTAACGTGTCAGCAATAATACGTGATGCAACGGCTGATTTGTTCTTGTCGAGTTGGAAACGCTCTCTGACGGAGTGATTATTGATTGAAAGATTATCCTCAAACAACAAGCAGGCATGCTGGTAGCACGCAAGGACCTTCTCCTGTTTGCTCATATCCTTAAGTTCTTTCTTTGGGAATATGAAGGTTCGAGTAAACTGC
>JAQUZH010000104.1 GCA_028691445.1 Bacteroidales bacterium
GGCAAACTGAAAATAGATGCGGGTAGCAGGCGATTTGACCATGACATGCAGGTAGCGGGTATTGTCTGTGACTCGAAGGGGCGAGTCAAGATGGAGTCGCATCGTGTCGTTCACACTTCCGAAAGGGGAAAAACGAGGAAGGGCATATTGAAACAGATGGCCCATAGCGTTCAATCCGGCATAGTCGGGGTTGTCGATAACTTGGCCCGAGAAAGCAGAGTCTTTCTGATTGATCAGCGTGTAGGACGGAATGCCGTCGACCGTTTCAAAGTCAAAAACCGGAGAAACGTCGGTAATCGCACGTTCCTCTTTTTTGGCATTGATGCAGAGATTGTCCAGCCAGATGACACACGAATCATAACTAGACCCGAAGGTGATCTCGGTCAGTTTGGTGTCTGTGCCCATATCAACGACATAATCTTTCCACACAAGCGACTGAGAATCAATCTCCCCTTGATGTGTGACGTCTGACAGCCTCATCATCACATGAAAGTAACGCGCTCTTTCTGAAGTATAAAAAGGCTTCTCAAAGGTGTATGTGACCGTTTGTCCCGATTTGCTTGCGACTGCCAAAGCATACGCACTATTGTTCAGTCCTTCACACTGGTCGTTTTTTTTTACTATGAGCGTATTACCTTCTCCGCTAAACTGCTGGATGTCGTTGCCCTGCTCAAAGGTGATGCCCTTGGTCACGGCATAGTCCGCGTAGTGGGCCATCACGACCGGAAGAATCAATGTGACCATGCTTTGATCAGCAAGTCTGTAGTTAAGCGTTTTACCATCGAGCGAAACAGAGTCCAACGACTGACAATTGCTGGTCGCCGAGGTGCGATACACTTTTGCTTTGTCACCTCTCTGTCCGAAGAGGGAGAGATCCAACGAAAAGTTCTTTTCACTGCCGGAAGTGTTCAATAAGACTGCCACCATCTCTGTTCCTGCCGGGTTGATCGCAGCCAACACATTTTCATGATTGGTATCAATAATCTTATACCCCTGTTTGATGAAGCGGGTCACCTGCATACGCACATAATAATTCTTGATGATGTTATACTCCTGTGAGGCAAAGTTGCACCGGATCAAGCACCAGGTATCGTTCCACTCTTCCATCAACTGCCAATCTATCCAGGCCTGAGGGCGCATGAGACGAAGATCGTCAAACAGTTTTTGTGCAAGTCCCAGATTGCTTGCCAAACCGCTGCCGCTACTCGGTCCGGTTTCCGATTGCCAGAAAGGCTTATTGATCGTCTTGACCAGTTCGCGCAACTGAACCCGTTCGCTGTTTGACCCGGAATAGGTATGCGTATTAAACTGTCCGATCAGGTCGATGATATCCGGAGTTGCCTTGTAGGCATTGAGTACGTTTATCGAAGCACCCACACTCGTTTCGTCCGAAGCAGAGATCACCGTTTTAAGTCCGGAAGCTTTGAGTTTGGAGGCAAGGATACGGAGTACTTTGATCTGTGAAGCGGCATCAAAGTGACACCCCTCCTGACTCCCTTTGTATCCCCAATAGCTACTCGTGGACTCATTAAAAGGTTCGAGTGTTTTAAACTCGATGCCATAGACCTCTTTGTAATGCTTGCAAACTTCAATCAGATAATCGCAAAACTGTTCGTAGTATTCCGGTTTGAGGTTGTCAGCTGACGCCGGATCATTACCTGCCGAACAACCGCTGTAGGTCATCCAGTAAGGAGCTGAATTGGAAAAAGCTTCAAAGACAGCATCCGGTCTCTTCTCTTTTATCTTGAGCATGATCTTCCGTTGCGGAGCATCGGCTGTCCAGTCAAAGGCAGACTCCGCAGAAGCTTTGAATCCGGGCATCTCCGCACGTTTACCTTTTCCGGTCACCATGTGTCCGTCTGCATGAGTAGGGTCATCACCTCCTCCAATATTGTAACGGAAAATATTCATATTGAGTTTATTCTCTGCAGTGATCAGATTGACGATTGCATCGATCTTAGCGTCGTCCCACTTGCCCACCATATTGGCCCACCAGCAAAGGGAAGAGCCCCAGCCTTCCATGGATTGATACTGAATCTCGGGATTGATCTTTACGTTATCTGTTGGCGTTTGTGCATGGAGTGAGGTACAAGTCAGCAGCAAGACAAGACTCAACCAGTGTAAACTTATTTTCATTTCAATCAGGTTATTAGATACTATTTAAAGTGCAAAGATAATAATCCGGCGCAAATTCTGACTTAATCCGACAAATAAAACGTTTTTATTTGCAGAATCAATTTGAAAGCGCAGAGCTATTAACGTGTACTATTAAGTAGTATATTTGCAGTATATAAACCATTGCATCTTATCAATCCGACTGATTATGGAACTATTTCTTTCTATTGTGCTGGGGCTATTAGCAGGCGCACTCCTGGCAACCATCGTGGCACATGCTAAAAGCAGAAACAAGGCCGACGAACTGACAGCTGTAAGACAGGAGCTGGACGCGGCCAGACAAGATGCCGCGCGTCTGTCTGCTCAAATGGAGAGCCTCAAAGTGCAGTTTGACAACGAACGGCGGATGATACTGCAATCGCATCAGAAAGAGATCGAGTCGATGCGTCAACAGGCTGTGGAAAAGCAGCAACTGATTGAAACAAATCACTCCCATATAGTGGAGTCATTGAAAGAGGCGGCCCGCAAAGAGGTGGAGGCGCTTACGTACTCTTTTGCGATCGAACGGAAGGCGATGAGTGAGGCTCAAACGACGTTGAAAGAGACTTTTGAAGAGACGAAAGCGGAGATGGAGAGACAGTGGAAAGAGAAGATGAGTGTGCTAAAAACGGAGTTTCAGGAACTGGCCAATGAGGTGCTTAAGAACAAATCGGGCGACTTGCAGCACGTCAACAAACAACAGATGGAAGCGATCCTCAATCCGCTGAAAGAGAAGATGGAAAACTTTGAGAAGGCAGTGAAAGAGAGTGATAAGTCGGGCGCGGCAAACAAAGCTTCGATCGAGAAAGCCATTGAAGATATGATGAAACGGGCGCAGGAGATAGGCGACGACGCGGTCAATCTGACGAAAGCCCTGAAAGGAAATTCCAAGATGCAAGGCGACTGGGGAGAGATGTTGCTGGAGAGTATCCTGGAGAAATCAGGATTGCGCAAAGGCGAGGAATACTTTTTGCAGGAGAGCTTTACGGTAGACGGCGAACGGGGAAGACCGGATGTGATCGTTCGCTTCCCAGAGAAACGGGCCGTTGTGATTGACTCCAAGGTGTCGCTGACTGCATACAGTAATTATATGTCCGCCGACAGTGACAAAGAGAGAGCCGAACAGCTCAAAGCGCATCTCAAATCGGTCAAGGATCATATCAACGAACTGAGCACGCGCGATTATTCCCAATTCATAAAAGACTCCATCGGATATGTGCTGATGTTTATCCCCAACGAGGCTTCGTATATTCTCGCGGTTCAAAATGATCCCAACATCGGCACCTATGCCTACGACAAACACATCATTCTGATCAGTCCGACGAACCTGATGATGGCGCTGCAGCTGGCATATAACCTCTGGCAAAGCGAGCGGCAATCGCAAAATGTGCAGGAGATTGTGCGTCAGGGAAGTGCGCTGTACGATAAGTTTGTCTCGTTTGTTGAAAACTTCGCCAAAGTGGGCGCCCAACTGGATAGTGTCAAAAACACCTACAATGACACCGCCAAACAGCTGTCGGAAGGAAGTGGCAACCTTGTCAGAAGGGTGCAAAACCTGAGTAAGCTGGGACTGAAAAGTAAGAAACAGCTGCCGGGTGCTTTTCTGAATGAGCTCGAGGAGGGAGACGATGAAGAGGCGACGGAGAGAATCTAATCCAACAGCCGGTAGAAGTCTGCTCTTACCGGCTGTAGAAAAGAAAAAGAGGAGAATTGGTTTACTTTGGCCTTTTATCATCTATCAACTCCGAAGTGAAATCAATAGTCACACTTTCGTCTATCTTAGGAATAAGCAAACCGTAGGCACTATCATCAAAGAAAGACATGGAATAATCCAATACTTTTTTGAATTTGTATTGTGTGTCTGATATTTTTTCTAGCCAATAGTCTTTCAAAGGAATGTTTGACACATATAGTACTAATGTATATTTGTTGAAGTCAACTTTTGAATTAGGAACTTTGCCTACCAACGCTTCATATTCTTGCTGCGTACGGATTACGCCCTTAAATTGCGGTATCGTTACTTTCGAGTTTAGTCCAAAACCATCCATGACTACATATCTTCGGGAAAGAACACGGTTACTGGTCGAATCCACACCATTGACCAATGAAGCGGAAAGAATCCCGTTGTCATCCACCTTCAGCGAATATTTTTTCCCATTCGGAGATGTGAGCATCACGTTTCCAGACATCATGGAATAGGGTACTGAAACCAACTGTTGAGAAGGAAATTCAATAGATTCACCTGTCTCTGCCAAATAAGCTCTAACCTGCATCCAAAGAGTTCCTGTCACAGAAGGAATAACCTTACTTAAAGGGTCACTCATTGTCAAAGACTCAGATTTGGGAATCGATAGTTGAATAAGACCTAAGCTATCAGAAGTTATGTTGTGCGACATTTTTTATATTGCCGTCACATTATCTTCCAATAAAATAATGTCTAAAGCAACTATTTTATTTTGATACAAATCTCCTTTTGCATCCCTTACTACCGCCTGAAAGTTAATAGCGGAAGGAACCTGTGCGCTTACTGCCACTGTTGCAAGCAAAGCAATCAATAATATTGTTATCTTTTTCATCATTTCTCAATTTTTATTAGTTTAATCGTTTCTATTCTTTGACCTCCATTTGAGAGGATCAGGTAATACATACCCGGAGAGAGGGCGCTCAGATTCAGTGACTGATCCATTGCAGCCACCTGTTTACGGATAATACGCCCTTGACCGTCATAAATAATGATCATGGTTCCCTTTTCAGGTTCTTGACCGAGAGTGATCTGTACTTGCTTCACCACCGGATTGGGAGTGACGGATAACAAATTCTTCTTCTCCTGAACAACGGAAGAAATAACACCTTTCTTTACTGCCATTGGTTGCTGAAATCCAACCACCATACTGCTTCCCGCTGCACTCTTTGCCGTACCGATGCAGGTTTCACCCAATGTCCAGCTCATGCTTACTCCCGAAGAGGAAGATGCAGAGCCGCCGGCCGATGCAATCACTTTTTGCGCGGATACTTCTGTCGTACAAAACCAAAGGATAAAAAATCCCATCATTAAGTTTTTCATACGCATTTTGTTTTTAAACTCAGTTTTCAACTCGTCAAAAATAATCAATATAATTTATTTGTTTATTCATTTATTCATTTAATTTTCAATAATAGGCAATTAGGCTATTTTCTAGCAAATTGTCAATTTCGCAAGGATGCAAAATGTATCCTGAAGTTCTGTTCACCAAAGAAAAAGAATCGCAATATTTCCTTTCATTTTACAAGCGATTTACGTGTGGCTTTTGAGAGCGATTGGAAGAGGTGAGAGATTTCAAAAGATGATTGGGAAAGAGGCTCAAAAGGATCTTTGATCTCAGTTTAGGGGAGTAAGAGATACGAAGTTCTTTCTTTTCAGACTGGCAACTGTTTTTGCATAATACTACAAATCCTCAGGTTTTGTAGTTGACTCCGTATGGCCTCCACACTCGTCCCAAAACCCCTGAAAAGTTTTCCCATAGTTTTGGAAAAAACTATGGGAAAACTTTTTACTTTCTTCCGTATATTTTTCCAAAGTTTTCCGTATATTTTTTCGGAGAAGACTTAAACCTTTTAAAGGTTATAAATCAAGTAGTTACAGCTATTACAAAAGAGAAATACATCTCCATGCCTTAAAAAAAAAGAGGGTTTTTAACTCACTATAGATATAGCTTATTAAAAACCCTCTCCGAGGTCTCTAGCAGATTCGAACTGCTGTAGACGGTTTTGCAGACCGGTGCCTAGCCACTCGGCCAAGAGACCTTGATTTTGCGAGTGCAAAGATAGAACATCTTTTTCTTTTCCTCAAACTATTGACAGCCTTTTTTTATATCTTGCTGCGATTTAGTCCTGCACTCCTCCTGTTTCTTCTTATAGGCTGAGCGCAATTCACACGGGGCTCCACAACTTTCACACGGATTTTCTTTGTTATTAATCCCCCTGAAATAGTGATATATACGGTTGCCTACATACAAAACGCACAAGGCGACAATCACAAAGATAATGATTTCCTGAGTATGTATCATATGAGTAAACTTCCTATTTGATAGACACTAAAAGCTACAATCCAGGCCAATACTACTGTATAGACAGCGGAAAAGAGGGCCCATTTCCAGCTGCCGGACTCTTGCTTGATAGCGGCAAGTGTGGCGATGCAGGGGAAATAGATCAAGACAAACAGCATGTAACAGAAGGCCGCAAGAGGGGTGACTCCCTCACTGATCACATGTTGTGCGAAATCTTTCGCTTCGGGATCATCATTATTGGCATACAACACACAAAGGGTACTTGCGACCAACTCTTTGGCTCCCGCTCCGGAGATCAGTCCGATGCCCAGTTTCCAGTCAAAACCCATGGGACGAATGGCCGGTTCGATCCGCTTTCCTAACTGTCCGATGTAGGAATTTTCCTGTTGTTGGGCTGCTGTTTCAAAGCTATCATGATTGGGATAATAGCCCAAGAACCAGATGAGGATAGAAGCGACCATGATGATGCCTCCCATCTTCTTGATATATTGTTTCCCTTTTTCCCACGTGTGACGAATGATAGACCGACTCGTGGGCATGCGATAGGGTGGCAGTTCCATAACAAAAGGCATATCTTTGCCTCTGACGAGAAAACGGCTAAAGAGACGGGCCATGAGTACGGCAAGAAAGATTCCCGTGGAATAAATTATCAACAGAATAGCGCCGGCATGGTCGGGGAAAAAGACGCCGGCCAGTAAGAGGTAGATCGGCAAACGGGCACTGCAACTCATCAAAGGGTTGATGAGGATGGTAACTAACCGACTCTTTCGGCTCTCAATGGTACGCGTCGCCATGATGGCCGGCACATTGCAACCGAAGCCCATGATCAAAGGAATGAATGATTTGCCATGCAATCCCATCTTGTGCATGATCTTATCCATGATGAAGGCGGCCCGTGCCATGTAGCCGGTGTCTTCCATCAGAGAGATGAAGAAGTAGAGGATCAGGATCTGGGGAAGAAAGACTATGACCCCTCCTACTCCGCCTACGATTCCGTCGGCAAGCATATCTTTCAGCGGACCGGGGCTCATGGTGTTATGAATGAAATGGCCGATCATCTGCACCAGACTTTCGATCAGGTCCATCGGATACTGACCCAGAGAGAAGGTCGCTTGAAACATGATCCACATGAAGAGGAAGAAGATGGGAAATCCCCAGATACGATGGGTAACGATGGAGTCAAGTACCTTCGTCACCTGTTGTTTTTCGAGATGATTGTCAATGAAAGACTCTTTGAGGGCTCCTGATATAAAGCCGTATTTTGCATTGGTAAGAGCGGTGTCGCTCTCTTCATTCAAGGAGAGGCGAAGGTTTCGAATCTCGTTTTTCTGCACCTTCAAGATGCGTTCACCGTTGGTAAGGGTGCGTACAAATGTCTCCACTTCCTTGTCTTTCTCCAGGAGCTTGATGGAGAGATAACGGAGCGAGTACTTATGACGGATCAGTTCGTCGGCTTCGAGTTCTTTTTTGAGGGCAAGGATGGAGCTCTCGATATCGGGACCATGGTTGATATGGATATGCCGATAGACACTCTCTTTGACGGGACCTTCATGCACGAAGTCTTCAAAATGGGCTTCATGGGTGGAGTCATCGACATTGGTCTGGTGCCAGTCTTGCAGCTCTTTCAGCACTTCGGGGTTCATCACTCCTTCTTTGTTGATAAAGTCGATTCCTTCGTAGAGGTTGATGATGATATGAAAGAGTGGTTCAATTCCCTGATTACGTTTGCATACGGTAGGTACCATCGGCACGCCAAACAGTTTGCTCAACAGACGATAGTCGAGCGTGTTTCCGCTTGCTTCCAGCTCGTCGTACATATTCAGCGCCACCACCATCCTCACATTCATATCGATCAATTGGGTCGTCAGGTAGAGGTTGCGCTCCAGATTGGAGGCATCGACCACATTGATGATCACGTCGGGAGTTTCATCGATGATGTAACGACGCACATAGAGTTCCTCGGGCGAATAGGTGGACATGGAATAGGTGCCGGGAAGATCCACGATCTTGAAGTGATAGCCCTGGAAATCAAAGAAGCCTTCTTTGGCATCGACTGTGACTCCGCTGTAGTTGCCTACATGCTCATGGGCTCCCGAGGCCAGATTAAACAGGGAGGTCTTTCCGCAGTTTGGATTGCCAATCAGTGCGACGTTGATCGTACGTCGCTTGCCCAACGCGATCCGTTGCATCTCTTCTTCCGAGAGGGGCACCGATTCGTCCATCGAACCGTGATAGTTCATCTGCAAACTGTGCTGTTCTTTTGCTTCTTGTTCGCTTATGACCTCAATCATTTGTGCTTCGTCATGTCGCAGAGAGATCTCATACCCCATGACACGATACTTAACGGGATCTTTTAAGGGGGCATTGAGCAGTACTTCGACCATCTTACCCTTGACAAATCCCATTTCAACGATCCGCTTACGGAAACCACCATGTCCGTAAACCTTGATGATTACTCCTTTTTCTCCGGTTTGTAGCTGTGCGAGACGCATATCTTACCTATCTATTTAGGTACAAAGATATGGATTATCTACGCACAACAGCGTGGAAGATGCAGAAAATACATATCGGAAGGGATATGAGGGCCGAGAGCGGAACGAAATCGATTAGTTAAGCATCAAACTCATATATGGGTTTTGTCGCTCAAAGGTTTGAAAAAGAGAGGGAAGCGCTTCGGGATGATAGCCCAGCAAGGCTTGAGTCAACTGCGGGACGGTCACCTGTTCGACTGCTCCGGCTGCTTCTTTTGCTTCGCTACGGCTACGGGTCAGGAGGCCATTCTCCAGTTGATAGAAGCCGTCGTTTTCTTCGATCAGTGGATCGGTTAGCTCGAAAGCAAGAGAGCATGCGGGATGAGTAGCCGCATAGTGCCTCAAGAGCGGTTCGGCGCTTACTATCCGCGCCATTCCCAAAGGATAAACCGGTTCGTCGCGTGGTATTGTATGATAACACACAGTAGTAAGGCCGGAAATGCGTAGGGCCTCTGCCAAAAGTGAGTCGCGAATGGATGTGGAGCGACAGATCATTTCCGGCACAAAAAGGCGATCCTGCTGAGGAACACCAAAGGCCATTCCGACCACTTCACCGATCTCCGATCGGGCAATCAGAAACATCCCTCCAAAGATACTCAGATCTTCCAGGATGACTTGAATATCGGCATAATCATGCTGAACGCTATTGTTTCGGAGTGTCATGACCTGGTCCAAACAGTGCCATGCATCGGAAGGGAAAGAGGTAGCAAATGAGACGGTGACGGAGTGATCAGGGAGCAATGTTTCGGCCGAACAGCAAACTTCTGAATAATCAAAGGCTTTGGCAAATCCATATTGCGCGTAGTAGGTAAAAAGAGATTCCGAGGCGGGAATGAGTGTAGCGAAAGGAATGGCATGGTGATAGGAATGACG
>JAQUZH010000105.1 GCA_028691445.1 Bacteroidales bacterium
CCACCCGAAGCAGGCTATTCATCCACGATGAAAGGAGCCTTGACAGGTGATGATGGTTTGAGAAGCTTTTCATCCAAATATCAACTGAAAGCCAAAGCTTCAACCAAGTCATCCACCAGACTGATTATCATCATTATCGTCTTGCTTATTATTGGGTATGTTCTTTATTTTATGTGATCTATGAGCGATGTCATCCATCTTTTGCCTGATTCGGTTGCCAATCAGATAGCAGCCGGTGAGGTGATTCAACGCCCCGCTTCAGTCATAAAAGAACTCGTTGAGAACTCGATTGATGCCGGAGCCGACTCTATACAGGTTCGCGTCAAGGACGCCGGAAGAACATCCATACAAGTGATTGACAATGGTTCGGGGATGTCTCCAACGGATGCTCGTCTCTCTTTTGAGCGCCATGCGACCTCAAAGATAAAGAGTGCCGCAGATATCTATTCCCTCTTCACAATGGGTTTTCGTGGCGAAGCATTAGCCTCTATTGCAGCAGTGGCTCAAGTCGAACTCAAAACAAGAAGGACGGAAGATGAACTAGGCACTTCTATCCTTATAAATGGTTCGGTGATTGAGAAGCAGGAAACTGTCGCTGCCCCAGTAGGCACCTCCTTTACGGTCAAAAACCTCTTTTTCAATGTGCCCGCCAGACGAAAGTTTCTCAAGTCGAATGACGTCGAACTCCGCCACATCATCAGTGAGTTTGAGCGAATTGTGTTAGTGCATCCCGATATCTCGTTCTCCTTGTTTCATAACGACGTCGAACTGTATCAACTGCCGGGGTCTTCTCTGAAGCAACGCATTCTGCATACCTACAAGTCGGCTTTTAACTCCTTCAGTCAGCAGCTCCTTACCATTCATGCCGAGACTTCACTTGGCACTATTGACGGATTTGTGGGCGATCCGCAGGCTGCCAGAAAAAGAAACGCCATTCAGTATCTCTTTGTCAACGGACGCTATATGCGGCATCCCTATTTTCACAAAGCCATACTCAGCTGCTACGAACAACTGATTCCGTCGGGCGAGATGCCCAACTATTTCCTCTATTTTACCGTTGATCCCTCGACGATCGATGTCAATGTGCATCCGACAAAGACGGAAATCAAATTTGAGAATGAAGCTATCTTGTGGAAGATCGTAACAGCGGCCGTGAAAGAGGCTTTGGGGAAATCAACCGCTATTCCATCGATTGATTTTGACCAGGAAGATGCGCCGGAGATTCCGATTCTGACTACAGCCAATGATATTAAAGCCCCTAAGATTGATTATAATCCCTCCTACAATCCTTTTAAGGGTTCCGGAGGATATGGTGCTTCATACGGCACTTCAAAAGCAACAACGGGCTGGGAAACGCTTTATTCCCGTTTTGAGAGTCCTCAGCTGGTTCCTCCTTGCGAACAGACTACTGAAGATGCGTATGTTACCAATCCATTTGAGACTCCCCCTGTCGTTCCGGAACAACGAGAGCAGTTCTTTTCATCCAGCGATATGACTCAGAGCGCTTCTTTTCTTCCTTTCAAGGGGCACTATCTGATGACCTCTGTGAAATCCGGTTTGATGATTATTGATCAACGTCGCGCCCATATCCGTATTTTGTTTGATGTCTACATGAGTAGTCTACACAACAAACAGGGCTTTTCACAGCGACTCCTGTTTCCCGAACAGATGGATCTTTCTGTTGCAGAAGGGGTGGTGCTGTCAGAGATATGGGATGACCTGCAGTTTATCGGCTTTGACATCGTCGAACTTGGTGAGAATAGCTATTCGATTAATGCCGTTCCCTCCGGCATCGAGGGGATGAATCCGGTTGCTTTGATTCATGAGATGATCCATTCGGCCATTCATCATGGCGACGACTTAAAGGAGAGTGTCGAAGAACGTATAGCCTTGTCGCTTGCCCGTTCTACTGCCATTCCGTATGGTCAGGCGCTTTCCTCTGAAGAGGTGCAGAAGTTGATCGATGATCTCTTTCGAAGCCAGAGTCCCGGCTACACACCCGATGGGAAGAAGATTCTGCATATCCTTTCGAATGAAGATATCGATACATTTTTCAAACTATAGAACGTTCACATGACAACCTACGGTATTAATACGCATGCAGTTCTTCCGATGCGCTCCGAAGACAGCGAATGTTCGGAGATGATCTCGCAACTGCTCTTTGGAGAGTTCTTTCAGGTGATTACCATCAAAGAAAGATGGTGCTATATCCATACCTTTCTGGATGATTACAAAGGGTGGGTGGATCGCAAAATGGTCTCCTTTATCAGCGACGAACTCTATGATGTGCTGGCTTCGGTTACGTTGCCTACGTTGATCAAACCGATCGCGGAGGTGGACATCGAACCGGATAAAGAACGGATGATTCTTTCTGCGGGCAGTATCCTTCCGTTCTATGAGAACGGACACTTCATGCTGCTCGACAAAACCTATTATGTGCCCGAAGAGAGTGTGGCCATGCCTTCGCTCGAACCAGAAACAAACCTGATATCCACTGCCTTTACCTTTCTGAATGTGCCCTATCTGTGGGGTGGTAAAAATGCGCTCGGCATGGACTGTTCGGGCTTTGTGCAGATTGTTTTCCGCATCAACGGGATTCTTCTTCCCCGTGATGCCCGCGTTCAGATCCTGCATGGCGAAACGGTAGCTTGCGTCGAACAGGTCAAATCGGGCGATCTTGCTTTCTTTGAGAATGCGGAAGGGAGAGTGACGCATGTCGGAATAGCACTCGAAGGGGGAGAGATCATTCATGAATCGGGACGGGTTCGGGTAGACCGACTGGACGATCAAGGTATCTTCAATGAAGAACGCGGCCTCTATACGCATCAGCTCAAAGCGATCAAACGCTATTTCTGATTGATCCCGATGGGTGGGGGTAAGCGGGCTTTGTTCTGCACCGATCGATGAGCGATATGCTCCGTTCTTCCAATCTTCAACCAATCCTTTTTTTGAAAGAGTCTGATGGGATCTACCAATTATCCCATCAGAAAACCTGTTTCATCCGTAAAGATAAATCAACTTAACGGGAAGAAAAAGTCAAACCATCCGTATGCTTTTGTTATTTCGCAGCACAGAACAGCTATTTCGCGGCACGAAATAACTATTGAGTCCTAACTGTGTGACTTTTTCATCTTGACAGCACCACTTTCGTTTCCCGAAAGGGGTGGAAATGGAGGCGATATGCTACGGTATATATGCAGGTAAGCACGGTAAACAATCAGGATGCTTGTGAGAGAAGAATACGATAAACCGACGTCATCGAAGTGTTATTACAACAAAAAAAGCCTTCCCGGAGAGGAAGGCTTTTTAGCTCTTAGCAGATTGTCGAATCAAAAATTGAAAGCCTCAATCTTGTTTTTGTTTGCACCCAATGTGAATGAGATACCCATGGACATATTCATGTTCTTTCCACTGATTGGCATTCCTTGCGGATTGATCTTGCCGATCATGTAATCGCTGGCAAGGAAGAAACGTGCTCCACTGTTTGGATTGAGACTCAGAGCCCAACCAATTGTCTTGAAACCACTGTTCACCCATGAATAACTTGCAGCCAGTGAAAACCATTTGATCGGTGTGTAAGTTGCTGCTGTAGTAATCTCCTGTATTGTGCGGATATCATTAATGTAAGTCGATGAAAGAAGTCCGACAGTCAGTTGCTTTTGAAAGAAATCATACTCACCGCCCAAGTGGATTTTAGTTGTCAGACCCGTGCTCATGGATCTCGACTCTGCTTCATAAGGCATAAATACTTCTTTCAGATCATCTCCCATATCAGAAATCTGGTCTTTGACCGATTTGCTGTTGTCGTCGTCCAAGAGGTTTTCAAAACCGTCATGTGTGAATGTTCCCTTGCTGTCTGCGCTGATCACATTGCTCTTGCTCCAGCTGATGAATCCTAGGTCATTGACTGCAAAAGAGAGCGTCAGGTCTTCTACTGCTTTCGGTTTGTATTCCACACCTAAGTCCACACCCATACCAAAGCCGCTTGGCTTAAAACCATCGTTGTCTATGCCATCAATAGGATAGTCGCCATTGGCATTGACTGTACCTTCGTCGTCCACTTCAAACTTAGCGCCACTCATGGCCACGTCAACCGTTCCTTCTGTCGTAATCATCCATTTGTCTCCCGAAAGAGTCGCATTGATCTTATCGTAATTGATATCAGCGGCAGCCAATCCGTTGTAAAACTTTAGCTTACCTCCCACAGACCATTCTTCATTGATAGGGCGTGAGTATCCCAAAGCTGTTTCCAGATAAGAGGCCATTGTTGATCTCATTCCAAAGTTGTAGGAAGAGGGTGTTCCGTTGTCATTCATACCATCCAGCATAAAGGCAAACAGACCTTTTGAAACCGACATATTCATAGCGGTCTTCAGATTCATATCCAAACTAAAGAAACCAATTTTGGTCCAGAAGCCAAGATTCACGATGTTAAAGCCGATGTTGGTTGAAATCATATTGTCGTCCTCAATGCCATTCAAAAATTCAGTCGAACTAAAACCGGTGGAAGCAGGCGCGTTATAAAAGAGATACTTAGTGCCTGTTGTTGCGTCCTTATAGATCAACTGTTCGGCGGTAAAGAGTGAAGAGTTGCTATTGTATTCAAAGTCTAAGCCACCAATAAAAGGCAAGCCTAAATATCCTTTTTCAGGAGCTTGTGCCGGATTAATGGAATAACGTTGAGGTGTATTTCTCATAAAATAGCCGGTGCGTGTCTGTCCAAAAGAGACCAATGTTCCTGCTACCAAAAGCGTGGTCAAGCAGATTCGTTTCATATATGTTGCATTCATATTATTTACTGTTTATGGATTTAAGATTGACTATTATTCGACAGAGATTCCGCCTTTTTTGTACATCTTCATCTTAAGATAAATAGCATCTTTTGTGTTGATGATCTTTTTGGATCCTCCATACGAAGTGAAAAGCTGGAACTTCATTCCTCTGGCATCCTGAACATCCTTAGAGTCAAAGCCCAGTTTAACATGTACAGTATCACTTGAAAGTGGTAGCTCTACATCGTCCAGCGTATGGATAACAGCATTAACACTATCCGTAAAACTGATACGCATCTTTGTATTAATTGGCAGTTTGTTTACAATATCAAGTTTTAATCCGGCACTGTCTTTCTTGAATAACATGTCGGTAGCATCCTCGTCAAACACATCCTCTATCTCTTCGTCAAAAGTAATAGACATGCCTTCGTCAAAGCTGAAAGGAATACAGATTGTGTATTCTATTTTGGCTGTGGCAGGAAGGGTAATGTGATGCTGCAAAGTGGCATCTGTCGGATCTTTTAAGGCTGCTGCCGTCGCTGTGATGCGAAGATTGCCCGGTTTGGCGTTCATCAGGTTGTTGATATCCAACGCTTCGATAGTTTCCGAGGTACCTGCAAACTGTGATACAATACCCAGTTTGGCCGTTCCGTTTGCTGTATTCATGCCGAAATTACTTGTTTCCGTCAGAGGAGCTTTGACTGTGTTTTGAGCTGCAATCTGAAGAGCCATGTTGGCCGGAACACTGATGTTTGATGTTGTTTTCAACAAGATATAGGGTCTGTAAAAGACCAGATTGTCGGTTGGATTGTCAAAGTAATCCCAGATTGCCGACATGTCAAAATCAAACGGTTCGGTGGCATCGAGCTTGATATCAAACACTCCCCAGATATCATCAAATCCCAAGGTACCTACTTTAAGGTTGACATCAAAACCAGTACCGTTCGAGCAAGTTATGCCTCCGTTGCTAACAATCGTTGCTTCCACATCATAAGAGAGGTTTTTCAATACGCTGTTTTCGAAGATACCTTTAATAAGCTTGACGCTGTAAGGACTATTCTGGGTCGTGCTTACGTTGTTGCAGACAAAACTCATTCTTCCGTCAGCCTCTGTCTTCACATCATATCCCGCAGTTGCCTCGATCTTCAACGGTTTAGGCAAAGTCACTTTGATCTTTGCATACGAACCATCATTACCGGAGAAGTTTTTAGGTTCTACAGTAATGTTGAGTAGATTCTCTCCTTCCGTAAAATAGGCACTATCCAAGCGGAGTACATCTTTACTGGCAGTAAAGTCCAACGTATTCGTTACCACAGGAATGGTTTTTTCTCCTGCCGGAATGGTTACCGCAATGTTTGAACTCATATCAATAGAAGTCTTCGTATCAATTGCGTTTTTGAGGTCAATCGCTTCAGTCACATTCACAGTAATCTCTCCCTTTTTAAAGAAAGAATAGTCTCCGGTAGCAGTCGTGTCTATGCCATCAATGCTATCCAATTGGTTTCTCAATAAAATATAGTCGCTGCCGAGAGGCAGTTCGAGGTATTTAGAGAACAATGTGACATCGTCCTCAATGTCCTTTGACAAGTCATAATCATTGTCCACGCAAGCAGGCACCGTAAGAGCTACGCAAATAGCTATTGCTGCTTTCTTTAGATGATTCAATCGTTTTGTTGTGTCCATACGTGCTATAAAGTTTAAGAAGTTTAGTAGTCTGATGGCAAAGTTATTAAAATATTCAAACAGCCAACGAAAACGGAGTAAAAACATGAGGCTGTTTGATAAAAAAAGAGAAGTGGGGCTTGATTTATGTAAAAATTAGTGTATTGGCAGAAAGTTTACAATTTAAATAAACGGGCAGAGCCGGTAAAAGAAACTCTTACCGGCTCTGCTTTTATACTGTGCTTTACACTTTACACGTTAAAGCGGAAGTGCATGATATCGCCATCTTGTACGACATATTCTTTGCCTTCTACTCCTAACTTTCCGGCTTCTTTGACAGCGGCTTCTGTTTTGTATTGTATGTAGTCGTTGTATTTGATCACCTCGGCGCGGATAAATCCTTTCTCAAAGTCTGTGTGGATTACTCCGGCACATTGCGGTGCTTTGCTTCCTTTTACGTAGGTCCAGGCTCTTACTTCCTGTACGCCCGCTGTGATGTAGGTTTCCAGATCAAGTAGTTTGTAAGCGGCTTTGATCAGACGGTTGACACCAGACTCTTCCAAACCAATCTCACTGAGAAACATCTGGCGTTCGTCGTAGGTCTCAAATTCTGCAATTTCCGATTCGATCTTTGCGGCTACTACCAGAATGTCGGCACCTTCTTCTTTGACTGCTTCGCGAACCATCTCTACATATTTATTACCGGTTACCGCGCTTGCTTCGTCCACGTTGCAAACATAGAGTACGGGTTTGTTGGTCAGCAGGAAAAGTTCTTTGGCAACTTTCAATTCATCTTTTGTGTCGAAGCGAACGGTGCGAGCGGCTTTCCCTTGTTCTAAGGCTGCTTTGTATTGTAACAAGACCTCTAAAGTAAGTTTGGCTGTTTTATCACCTCCGGTTTGTGCTTGCTTTTGGGTCTTCTGAATATTTCTGTCAATTGTATCCAGGTCTTTGATCTGCAACTCATAATCGATAATCTCTTTGTCGCGCACCGGATTGATCGTTCCATCCACATGCGTTACATTTTCGTCATCGAAGCAGCGAAGTACGTGCAGGATGGCGTCTGTCTCGCGAATATTGGCAAGAAACTTGTTGCCCAATCCTTCTCCCTTGCTTGCTCCTTTTACCAGTCCGGCGATATCGACAATCTCGACAGTTGTAGGCACGATGCGTTGTGGATGAATCAATTCGGCAAGTTTCGTCAGGCGTTCATCGGGTACGGTAATTACTCCCACATTGGGCTCGATTGTACAAAACGGGAAGTTTGCCGCTTGTGCCTTCGCATTGGAAAGGCAGTTGAAAAGGGTCGATTTACCTACGTTTGGTAAGCCGACGATACCACATTGTAAAGCCATCTATAGCGTTATTTTATTGTTAGCAGGTTATTTAGCCTGCAAAAGTACAAATTCTTCACTGCAACTCAAAGAAATCTTACCGTGAAGGGAGCAAATTCTCTCTTTATGAGAATGAAAAGGCCTGTAACCGAGAGGAAGCAGGCCTTTTTGTGGTCGAGGGAACGTCTCTTATTTCAGATCTTCCAGAATCATTTTTAAGACTGTTTGAGCTGATATTTCTCTGTTGGCAGCCTCCGGAATGACAATTGATTGCGGACTCTCAATGACTTCATCGGTCACGATCATGTTTCTGCGTACGGGCAGGCAGTGCATGAAACGGGCATTGTTGGTCAACGCCATCTGACGGGCACTGACTGTCCAGTTCATATCTTTGCTGAGAATCTTTCCATAATTGGGATCTTCATAGGCAGCCCAGTTTTTCGCATAGATAAAGTCGGCGCCTTCAAATGCTTCATCCTGATTGTGCGTTACTTTGGCTTTTCCCACAAACTCAGGGGCAAGGTCATATCCTTCCGGATTGGCAATCACAAAGTCATAATCTGTCGCATTCATCCATTCGGCAAAAGAGTTGGGCACTGCCTGTGGAAGTGCACGAGGGTGCGGAGCCCAAGTTAGAACAACTTTAGGTCTCTCTTTCGTCTTGTACTCTTCAATTGTAATCAGGTCGGCAAAGCTTTGCAACGGGTGACGGGTAGCTGCTTCCATTGAGAAGACAGGACGTCCGGAATATTTGATAAACTGATTCAAAATAAGTTCGTTGTAATCATCGTCTTTGTTCTCGAAATGTGCAAAAGAACGAACGCCAATGATATCACAATAGCTTCCCATAACCGGAACAGCCTCCAGGAGATGTTCGGACTTATCGCCGTCCATGATTACTCCGCGTTCCGTTTCCAGTTTCCATGCGCCTTGGTTTACATCCAGTACCATCACATTCATTCCAAGGTTCATGGCTGCTTTTTGTGTGCTCAGGCGGGTGCGGAGACTAGAGTTGAAGAAGACCAGCATGGCGGTCTTGTTTCGGCCCAGTTCGATATCTTTAAATCGGTCTTTCTTTATCTCAAATGCCATTTTTAATGCATCCTGAAGATTTGCCAAGTCTTTTACATTCGTGAAATGTCTCATACCTATTCTTGTTTTAATTTTTACTTCTGTATTATCAGGCTCGCGTCTGTCCTTCTCCCTTGATCAGCCATTTGTAGGTGGTCAGTTCGTGCAATCCCATCGGACCGCGAGCGTGTAGTTTCTGCGTGCTGATTCCAATCTCTGCACCAAGCCCAAATTGCGCTCCGTCGGTAAAAGCCGTCGAACAGTTGGTATATACGCAGGCAGCGTCTACTCGTTTGCTGAACAGAGTTTTGTTTGCTTCCGATTCGGTCACGATGCTTTCACTGTGCTTCGAACCGTTTGCTTCGATGTGATTCAGTGCTTCTTCAATCGATGAGACGGTTTTGATAGCCATCTTGTACGATAGAAACTCAGTGCCAAAACTTTCGGGCGTTGCTTTTTCAAGCAGTTTGGCGGGATAGTAGCCTGCCAATGCTGTATAAGCCTTCTCATCTGCATAGATCAACACTCCCTTTTCTTGAAGTGCCTGACAGAGATAGGGCAGATCGCCGAGCCGTTGCTCATGGATGATGACGCAATCCAATGCGTTGCCCACACTGACACGACGTGTTTTCGCATTGGTCATG
>JAQUZH010000106.1:0-4089 GCA_028691445.1 Bacteroidales bacterium
GACGGGAAAACGACTGCGAACTGGAGGCAGAAAGCGAAGGAGTGAACTGTGCTTTTGCCTGTTTGGTGTCTTCAATGCCCGACTTGTAAGTGATTAAGCTCTGTTTGACTTGAATGTTGTTAGTCAAAGCATAATCAATGCAACTCTTCAAATTCCACTGTTGTGGTTTTTGTTGCGCAAGGAGTGCTGTGGTAAACAGCAGTGATGCGAAAATCCATGTGATCCGTTTCATACTTCTCGTAGTTTAATTACGATGCAAATATATAACGGTGAGGCAGCCCGCTACAACTATAATAGACGGAGCACCCGTTTTTATCGACCAAACGCTATTTCTCGTGCAAATCGATCAACGTAAGGAGCCTGTCCGGAGTCTGTTCAGCGTCGAACCGGCTTCTCTGTTAGCCTGTTGGAGGTTTGCTTCAGACCCGGATTCTCCTGGGAGCGGTGACCCGCAATCCCCCAGTCTTTCCCTTTTTCCGAATCATCCAAACCTTTATCCGATTTCAACCTGATATTTGTCCAAAAACAACCTGAAAACTTTTGAAAAATATACGGACGCGTTTATCGTTTCACAGTTGTGAAACGATAAACGCGTCCGTATATTTTTGCGCAGCAATAAGGAGTGACGTTTCCTTTTGCTTTATTCCTTTATGATTGACAACATAGCGTCGTGCATGAAGCTATTGGAAGCCAGCACCTGATCTCCCGACCACCAGTTGTCCTCTCCGCGGAAGTCTGTCAGTTTGCCTCCCGCTTGTTGCAGAATAAATCCACCGGCAGCCACATCCCAGGGACCCAGAAAAGCTTCAATGCGTACCTCAGCCCTTCCGCAAGCGATGTAACAAAGTTCGGCGGCGGCAGCGCCCATCAAGCGCGAACCGCCCACATTTCCGTAGCAAGCGTCAACTAGTTTGAGCGCCATCGGTTTGTATCCGTTATCATTATAAGGCAAGCCCAGTAAGATCAGGGCCTTGTCCAGCGTGCTAACCGTTGAGGCCGCAATCTCTTGCCCATCCAGATAGGGTTTACTCCCTTTCCATGCATAAAAACACTCGTTACGGCACACCTCATACACCACTCCCAGAAGAATTTCCTCTTTGGTACGGAGCGCAATGCTCACGCAATAGGGAGCAAGGTTGTGAATATAGTTTGTCGTGCCATCCAACGGGTCGATCACCCAATAATATTTTTCAGATGAGAGTTCGCCGGTTCCCTCTTCCGCAATGAAACCGGAGCCTGGAAGCAGCGCCGAAAGTTGTTTGACGATCCGTCGTTCAGACTCTTTATCAACGTACGATACATAATTGTGCGCACTCTTTTCTTCCACTTTGCTTCGGTCAAACTTCCTATTTTCTTCGCGTAAGAACGATCCGTTCTCTTTGGCGATCCGTTGCACCTGCGTGCATATCTCTGCTAGATTCATCGCGTTCATGTTGTTATAAGACGAGTTGTTTATACCTCTATTGCAAAGTTAGTCGTTTCTCTCCAATATTGACTCGCATCAAAAATATTCTTGTACTTTTGTGCGATGAATCAATCAGAAAGAAGGATGAAGAGATATAAAGGCGCCATTTTTGATCTGGACGGCACATTGGTGGACACGTTGCAGGATATTGCCGATGCGATGAACTATGTACTTGAACAAAGAGAGCTTCCGTTATTTGATTATGAACGGTATAAGTATTTTGTAGGCAAAGGTCTGCGGATGTTGGTAGATCAGGTAGTTCCTCCCGCAACAGACCAAGAAACCGCCGAACAGATTTACAGAGAAATGATCGATCGTTACCGCAATCGCCTCGTAGAGAAGTCCGTGCTGTATGACGGTATTGCCGAACTTCTGGATCTCTTGGTGGAAAGAAAGATACAACTATCCGTATTATCCAATAAAGCCGACGAACTGGTTCAGCCGATCGTGCGTCAGTTGATGAGCCAATGGCCTCTTGCCTTCGTCTATGGTTTGAAAGAGACCCTTCCACGCAAACCGGATCCGACCAGCGCCCTGCTGATCTGCAAACAAATGGGTCTGTTACCTTCTGAGGTAATCTATCTGGGCGATACCAATGTGGATATGGAAACGGCCTGCAAAGCAGGCTTCTTCAGTGTGGGAGTAACTTGGGGCTTTCGCACAGAAGAGGAGCTTCGGAAGGCAGGAGCAATGGAGATCATTCATCATCCCTCCCAATTAGTGCAGCTCTTATAATAAGAGCAAGGCACACTAAAAGAAGCTTTTAGTGTGCCTTGCATATCGTTTGAAGTGTGCAACCTACCCTGCTTTTACTTCTTTAAGTCATTCTCTTTGATCAGGTATTCCGCAATCTGAACTGCGTTCAATGCAGCACCTTTCTTAATCTGATCATCCACTGCCCAGAAGGTCAATCCATTCGGATTAGCGAGGTCTTTGCGCAGACGTCCCACGTAAACAGGATCTTTTCCGGCAACAAACAAAGGCATCGGATATTTCTTCTCAGCCGGTTCGTCGATAACCACCAGTCCTTCAGCTTCACTGAACGCTTTGCGAACGTCACTCACTTCAAGAGGCTGCTCTGTCTCCACCCATATAGACTCTGAATGGGCACGCATTACCGGAACACGTACGCAAGTCGCACTGGTCTGAACATCCGAATGCATGATCTTACGTGTTTCGTGATACATCTTCATCTCCTCTTTGGTATAGCCGTTATCAGTAAACACATCCACCTGAGGAATCAGATTGTATGCCAACTGATAATAGAACTTCTCAATGGTCGGAGTCTCTTCTTTGACAAGTTGTTCGTGTTGTTTTACCAACTCTGCCATTGCAGATGCACCGGCTCCACTGGATGCCTGATAGGTAGAAACGTGAATACGTTTGATATGAGAGAGCTTTTCGATCGGCTTTAATGCCACCACCATCAGAATCGTTGTACAGTTCGGATTGGCAATGATATTGCGGGGACGGATCTTTGCATCTTCCGGATTTACTTCCGGTACTACCAAAGGAACATCCTCGTCCATACGGAAAGCACTGGAATTGTCAATCATTACGGCTCCAAATTTTGTAATTGTCTCCGCATATTCTTTAGAAATCCCTGCTCCGGCAGAAGTAAAAGCAATATCTACCCCCTTAAAGTCATCGTTTTTCTTAAGCTCCTTTACTATATACTCTTTTCCGCGGAATGTATATTTCATTCCTGCACTACGCGATGAACCAAAAAGCAAAAGCTCGTCCATCGGGAAGTTTCTTTCCTCCAATACCTGAAGGAATTCCTGGCCTACTGCGCCACTTGCGCCTACAATTGCAACTTTCATTGTAATAATTAGTAATATTATCTGTTAAACAAAGGAACTTAAGCGGATTTATGATTACATTGCGACGTAATACCATATTCAGAATACAAAAATAGTTGTTTTTTTAATTCATCATACCATGATTGAACGAAATATTCTTTTAGGGGTCTTCCTTTTGCTCACTTTACCCGTTTGTTCACAAGTGAAAGACTCTTTTTCTGACGGAAATTTTACATCGGAGCCTGTTTGGAGCGGAACCTCTGAGTTGTTTAAAGTAAACACTAAAAGAGAGTTGCAGGCTGCGGGAGCGAGTGCTGAAAGTTCTTTTCTTTCCACGCCGATGACGCTGAACTTGGGAGATGCTCAGACTTCTTGGTCTTTCTATATCAAATTATCTTTTAACCCGTCTGATCTTAATTATGCCCGTTCCTATCTGCTGTCGGATAGCCAAAATCTGCTGCAACCATTGAATGGTTATTTTTTACAAATAGGAAATGGAAGCGATCAGATCTCGTTGTACAGAAGTGACAATGGGGTGTCAACGCTTCTGATTGAAGGAGAGAAGGGGCGAATGAGTGGTACCCTGAATGCTTTTCAACTGAAAGTGACCCGCTCCAAAGAGGGAACCTGGAGCTTGTCTGTCAAAAGGGTGGAAGATAGCGAATACTCCCCGGAAGGAACTGTAGCAGACAGTACCTATCGGAACGGTGGTTGGTTCGGCTTTGCTTGTACCTATACCCAATCAAGGAAATCAAACTTTTATATGGATGATATTCTGATTGATCAAGGAGAGGATACGCCTGATCTTCCCGATGATCCTGA
>JAQUZH010000106.1:4189-9483 GCA_028691445.1 Bacteroidales bacterium
CCTATCGGAACGGTGGTTGGTTCGGCTTTGCTTGTACCTATACCCAATCAAGGAAATCAAACTTTTATATGGATGATATTCTGATTGATCAAGGAGAGGATACGCCTGATCTTCCCGATGATCCTGATCTTCCGGATGATCCTGATCTTCCGGATGATCCAATTGTTCCTGACCTTCCTGACGATCCCGATGATCCTGACGATCCAATTATCCCGGAGGTGCCTGATGCTCACGAGGACAGTTTGGCTTCTTATTATGGGAAAGTCGCATTTAATGAACTGATGGTCAATCCTTCGGGAGTGAGCGGGTTGCCTGAGGTGGAGTACATCGAACTGTATAACCGTTCTACGTATGCGGTGAGTTTGCGGGCATGGAGTCTTTTTTATGGAGAGAAAGGGTATGCGATCCCTGCTTCTGTTATTCCTTCAAAAGGGTATGTGATACTGACGAAAGAGAGCAACCGGTCGCTTCTGACTGATTGTGATTGGCCGGTAGTCTATTGCGCTTCTTTTCCTGCTCTGCTGAATAGCGGCAAACTGCTCTATCTGTTGGATAACTGCGGCGAACTGATCCAATGTCTGACCTACTCTGATAAATGGTATCATGATACCAAAAAGAAAGCTGGTGGATATTCTTTGGAGTGCGTTGATCCAAATAATCTGGGCAACCAACCCTGCAACTGGATGGCTTCAACAGCTTCTTCGGGAGGCACACCGGGGAAAGTAAATTCGGTGGCGGCTCTGCATGTGGATACAGTCACTCCCCATATCACCAAAGCAACTTTGCTTCTTGATGACCAACTGGAGCTAACTTTCTCTAAACCGATGTGCTATGCCTCGCTGGTGGACGGACGTCATTATGTGGTAGATAGTTCAAATTACCAGATCATTGAACTTAATCCCAATTACCCGGAACAAACAACAACGTCTGTCAAACTGAATATTCCGCTTTCTTCTGATAATGAAACACACATTACGATCGACAGCTTGAGCGATTTGTCCGGTCTGCTAGTGCCTCGTACGCATCTCGTGGCTACAAAAGATACAGTGCTTGTAACCGAAGAGATTCATCAGGAGACGGATGTCTCTCATGAGATGCTTTGGCTGAAGCAAAACTATCTTCTTCCTTCTTCTCCCGATCAGGAAGGTCATATCACCCTCTTTTATTCTTTTCCCAGTGAGGGCTGGCGGGTGCAACTTACTATCTACAACTTGCAAGGTTTGGAAATAAATCGGATGGACACCGGTTTGCTGCCCCAATTGGAAGGCTCCTTTGTCTGGAATGGTAAAACAAATACTGGAAAAGAGGTTGTGCCCGGTATGTATCTCTTTTATGCGGTATGTATTCATCCTTCGGGAGAGGCAAGAAGATATAAAATACCGGTAATTGTTGGTTCTTGAAGTGATTTAAAAACAAAAACACCCGATTATCGGGATGTTTTTTGTTATTTTGCAAGGCAATTATAATACAAGACAGTTTTGATTATTAGCTGATGCATAATATCGACCTGACATTCCCGATTACAGACCCGATACTGATATTTCTTATCGTATTGTCTATCATTTTGCTTATTCCGTTGATATTGAATCGCCTTCGGATTCCCTATATCATAGGAATGATACTTGCCGGAACAATCATCGGTCCCAAGGGGCTCGGGTTGTTAATGAGAGACAGTAGTTTTGAACTATTTGGTAAGGTTGGATTATTGTATATCTTATTCCTTCCAGGCTTAGAAATGGCGCTTTCAGATTTTAAAAAGAGTCTGAACAAGAGCATAACCTTTGGCCTCTATACCTTTGGATCGGCGATGATTATCGGTACCTTAGCTAGCTATTACCTCATGGGAATGGATCTCCTTGCTTCTATCTTGTTGGGTACAATGTATGCTGAACACACGTTAATAGGTTATCCTATTGTCAGCCGTTTTGGAGTCGTGAAGAACGCGTCTGTAAACATTTCTATTGGAGGCACAGTGGTAACAGATACTATTTCACTTATTGTTTTAGCAGTTGTTGCACGTATGACAAGTGGAGTTGTGGATTCCTCTTTTTGGGCTCAATTTACTATTTCATTCCTTCTGTTTGTATTCATTGTAATTATTCTGATCCCGATGTTGACGCGTTGGTTTTTTCGTCGGGTGAGTGAAGGTGTTTCACAATTTGTATTTGTTCTTGCAATGGTCTTTCTTTCGGCATTACTGGCAGAGATAGCCGGTCTGGAAGGAATATTAGGTGCTTTCCTTTGTGGTGTAGCCTTAAACAGATTAATACCTGCCTTTTCACCTTTAATGCACCGATTGGAATTTGTTGGAAACGCACTTTTTATCCCCTTTTTTTTAATTAGTGTTGGCATGCTGATTGATGTCCGAGCTTTCTTTCAAGGTACAGAAACACTCATCGCTTCTCTTATAGTAACGGCCGTAGCTCTTGGAGCAAAGTATGTAGCCGCATGGTTGACGCAGAAAACCTATCGATTAAAGAATGTAGAACGTTCAATGATTTTTGGACTTAGTAGTGCTCATGCTGCTGTTGCTTTGGCGACAGTCATGATCGGTTATGAGATCAATCTTTTTGATGAAGTCGTGCTAAATGCGACGATTGTAATGATTCTTGTCACCTGTACGGTCAGCGCTTTTGTCGTAGATAAAGCCTCCAGAACGTTAGCCATGCATAATGACGAACCGTCTCAGTTGCATGTTTCTAAAAACTTCCAGCGAATTTTGATACCAATAGCCAACCCTTTAACGTTGGAGAACCTTGTTCAATCGGCTTTATTGGTTAGAAACAAGAAATCGAAAGGGGTTATTTATGGGCTGAATGTCATAGATGATAATAATGAAGACTCCAAGAGATTAGCCCAGGGGCGCAAACTGCTGGAAGTAGCAGCCAGACTGACCTCTTCTGTGGAGGTAGAGTTGGTTCCCGTGACACGCTATGATTTAAATATTGCTACTGGTATTTGTCACACGATCAAAGAACGTAATATCACAGATGTGGTAATGGGACTCCATTACAAGTCTAATCTGGTGGATAGTTTTTACGGAACAAAAATTGAACGTCTTATTAAGGAGACCAATGTACAGCTGTTTATTCTAAAATGTATTAGTCCGATAAATACGTTTAAAAGAGTTGTTCTTGTCATTCCTCCCAAAGCGGAGTATGAACCCGGCTTTGAGAAATGGGTAGATACGGTTGCTGAAATTGTGCTTCAACTTAGTCTTTCCATGCAGATATATGTAACTGATGAAACAATGGTAAAGTTTCAGGCTTATCTGGGAGAGAAGAAATATGATTTTCCGGTCGTATATGACATCTTGAATAACTGGGATAACTTTTTGATCACGTCAAGAGATATCCGTCGTTCGGACCTTTTCATTGTGGTTAACGCCAGGTATTCTTCTGTTTCTTTTGTTCCGGAAATGGAAAAACTCCCCGTCTTTTTATCCAAATATTATGCGAACACAAACATTGCTTTGATATATCCCGCTCAGTTTGAAATAGACGCAGAGACGCCTGATTCATTTGCCGCTCCGTTGCAGACCAGTGTCATTCATACGCGTGATACACTATTAGGAGTAAGCACTTTGATCCAAAGGTCATTGAATAGGATCAAACGGCTATTCACCTTCAAAGAGTAGGATAATACCGGCTTGTAAAGTTGGTTTAAAGAGAGGATCGTTTGTAGATTTGAACGAGAGGAATGTGTTTAGTAGAACGATTTAAATGACAGAAGTAATGATACAGGTGAATGGAATAACCAAAAGTTTTGGAACGTTGCAAGTGTTGAAAGGGATTGATCTGACTATTGGTGAGAGCGAGATTGTTTCTATTGTGGGACCAAGCGGTGCGGGAAAGACCACGTTACTTCAAATTCTGGGAACGCTTGATAAACCGGATAGCGGACGCGTTATTATCAACAATAACGATGTTCAGATGCTCAAAGAGAAAGAACTGGCTGCTTTCCGCAACAAACATATCGGATTTGTGTTTCAGTTTCATCAACTGCTTCCGGAGTTTACTGCTGTTGAGAATGTAATGATTCCCGCTTTGATTGCCAACAAGAACCAAAAAACAGCCTTAAAGGAGGCGGAAGAGTTGCTGGATTTCTTGGGCCTTAGCGATCGTATGCAGCATAAACCCAATCAACTTTCAGGAGGAGAGAAGCAGCGCGTTGCTTTTGCCCGTGCGTTGATCAATAAGCCGGCGGTTGTGCTTGCTGACGAACCGTCTGGAAGTTTGGATACACGCAATAAAAACGAACTTCATCAGATGATTTTCAAGCTCAGAGAAACGTTTCACCAAACCTTTGTAATTGTTACTCACGATGAACATCTAGCTCAGATTACAGATAGGGTGATTCCTATGAAAGATGGACTTATTTTTGCTTCCTGATTGACGAGAAGTACCGAATGGTATATTTCTTGAAAAAGAGAAGGTAGACACTAAGTCCGACAAGAGCTCCAATGGCATCTGAAAGAAAGTCTTTCCAGTCGGCATAACGTTCCGGGAAAAATTTCCCTTGCAATACTTCAATCACTCCCCCGTAGACTATGGAAAGCAGAAAGACTCTGATGCACATACTCAAGTCTGAATGTATTTTGTTTATCTGCTGTCGGGTATAATCAAAAGCAACTGCCCAGGCAAAACCGAAAAACATCAACCCATGAACTATCTTGTCCATGTTCTCAATCTTTACCAGTTCGTTATCATCTGACGGTTGATAGAAAAGGGTCAGATACAATATTATGGCACCAATGATCAGGGAGAGAATGTAATTGAAATGATATTTCATTTGTATGTAATCTGATGAATATTTCGCAAAAGTAAAGTTTTTTTCCTTCTTTCCTGTTGTGATGTTGCTTTATGTCTGAAAAAGAATACTTTTGCACTGATTTAGATAGTATGGACTTTCAACTAAGATGAGTGATGAGTGGATTAAAAGAGAGTAAGCGAGGCGGTTTTGGAACTAAAATAGGCATTGTATTAGCTTCGGCAGGTTCAGCCGTCGGACTTGGAAATATCTGGCGGTTTTCCTATATGACCGGACAGAATGGTGGCGCTGCTTTTATCCTGATCTATTTAGGTTGCGTTTTCCTGTTGGGATTGCCGGTTATGTTATCTGAGTTCTCCATAGGGCGTCATACCCATTCCAATACCATGCGAGCTTATCTCAAACTAGCGCCCGGTACCAACTGGTTTTTGCTCGGAGGAATGGGAGTACTTGCAGGCTTTCTTATTCTGGGCTATTACTCTGTTGTTTGCGGTTGGACGCTCGAATATCTTTTTCAATCTGCG
>JAQUZH010000107.1 GCA_028691445.1 Bacteroidales bacterium
CGAACAATAATCTCAAAAATTTTACAAATGTACCTATTATAAAGCACTATTCAAAAGAATGAATGCAAAAGTACACATAATCTACCTTCATCCGGCACTCTTTCAACAAAATAACGCTTGTTATCTGTTACGAAAAGGAATTTTGTATCTTTGTCCAAGAAAAAAAAAACAGAACAATATGATTCGATTTATCAAAGACTTATACAGAAAAGACCACACGCACTACCTGGGTGGTATAGATTTCTTTAAATACATAGGTCCGGGACTATTAGTTACCGTCGGCTTTATTGATCCGGGCAACTGGGCTTCCAATTTTGCAGCCGGATCAGAGTTTGGTTACACGCTGCTATGGGTAGTCACACTTTCGACCATCATGCTGATTATCCTGCAACACAATGTGGCTCACCTTGGCATTGTTACCGGACTCTGTCTTTCTGAAGCAGCCACAAAGTACACACCCAAATGGATCTCTCGTCCGGTGTTAGGAAGTGCGATACTGGCTTCTATCTCCACCTCTCTGGCTGAGATACTGGGTGGTGCGATCGCTCTGCAGATGCTTTTTGACATTCCGATTACAATCGGCTCCGTCATCGTCACACTCTTTGTGCTCATCATGCTGTTTACCAACTCCTACAAAAAGATCGAACGCGCCATAATCGCTTTTGTCTCGGTGATCGGTCTCTCATTTATCTACGAACTCTTTCTGGTGGATGTCGAGTGGATTACCGCTGCAAAGAGTTGGGTAACGCCCTCCATTCCGGAAGGTAGTATGCTGATTATTATGAGTGTCTTGGGGGCGGTCGTCATGCCTCACAACCTCTTTCTGCATTCAGAGGTTATTCAAAGCCATGAATACAACAAAGAAGATGACAAATCTATCCGTCACATGTTGAAATATGAGTTCTTCGACACCTTCTTTTCCATGATGGTTGGTTGGGCGATCAATTCCGCGATGATCATTCTGGCGGCAGCAACCTTCTTCAAGTATGGCACCCAAGTGGTCGAATTACAACAAGCGAGTAGCTTATTACAGCCGCTTCTGGGCAGCAATGCCGTCAAAATCTTTGCGCTTGCTCTGCTCATGGCCGGCATCTCCTCCACCATTACCAGCGGCATGGCGGCCGGATCCATCTTCGCGGGTATATTTAATGAACCCTATCACATACACGACAACCATTCTCGTCTGGGTGTAACGATATCGTTGGGCATCGCTCTGCTCATCATCTTTTTCATCAGCAATCCCTTCAAAGGGTTACTCATCTCACAGATGATCTTAAGCATGCAACTTCCGTTCACTGTTTTTCTCCAGGTGAGTCTGACCTCTTCCAAACGGGTAATGGGTAAATATGTCAATGGCACCTTTTCCACAATCGTCCTATTTTCTATTGCAGCCATCGTAACCATTCTCAACATAATGTTGGTGATTGGGGTGTAATACAAACAAGATTGTTCACGATTACAACACCAAACGGTGCACTTATTACAAATATTTGTTTATCTTCGCTGTTGAATGAACGAAGCCCTGATAAACGGGCCTCAATTCTTAACTAAAATTCAAACCTATGTTGAAAGAGAAAGCTGGAATTATAGCAGGAGCTATTTGGACTGCGCTGAATGAATCAGGCGCGCTTGAATGCAAAGTATTGAAGAAAGTTACAAAGACAACAGACAAAGACCTTTTCTTAGGTCTGGGATGGTTGCTTCGAGAAGACAAGATTGTGATCAGTGAAACAGAGAAAGATCTGTTGGTCACACTAAAGTAAAAACAAACAATGGCGGGTTCTTCTTCAGAAAGTCCGCCATTATTGTGTTCTGTTGTTAAATAGAATTCAGTCAAACTCGACAACGGTCACGCCAGCTCCACCAAACTGCACATGCTCGTCTCGGAAACTATTCACACCCGGTGTCACTTTCAGATAATTACGGATCAATTGCTTCAGGATACCTGTCCCTGTTCCATGTACGATACGCACCTGCGCTACTCCAACCTGAATGGCATCATCAATATAATACGTCACAGCCTGCATAGCCTCATCGCCGCGCATTCCACGCACATCGATCTCTTGTTTGAAATTCAGTTTCTTCGTATGCACCTGATCCATCGTAACACTTCCCACAAAAGAGACCTTCTGACTCTCTTTCTTGAGCGCACGGTTGCTCACCTTTTCCAGTTTATCGAGAGGCACCGTTGACTTAAGCATACCAAAAGCCACCAACACATTCTTTCCTGAGAGTTCGAGGATCTGGCCCTGAGAAGTTTGTCCCTTCAGTCGCACGGCATCTCCCACTTTAAAGACGAACGGCTGAAACTCATTCTGCAACGGTTTTTTCTCTTTCTGATGTAGTTGTCTCTCCTTGATCTTCCGCATCTTTCGTGCGATCGCATCTTCCTCCTGAAGATCTTCACTGAGCACCTCTTTCTTAAAATCTTCCAGTTTGCGACGGATATCTTTTGTTTTCTCTTTCTCAGCTGCTGCCTCTTTGATCTCACGGATCGTGTTTTCAATGCGGGCATTTGCCTCTTTCAGCAACGAGTCAGCCTGTTGTTTGGCCTCTTTGATCAGCTGTTTACGCTGCTTATCCATGGTTTGAAGTTCGCTTTCATACCCTTCGGTCAGTTCCTCGAGCTTTTTCTCTTTCTGACGGATACTCTGCCGTTTACCTTCCCAATAGCGTTTATCACGGGCAATGTCCTGCAAGTATTTATCCAGATCGATAAAATCTTGTCCCACCTTATCGGTTGCAGATTGGATAACATCCTCAGGCAAACCTATTTTGCGGGCTATCTCTATCGCAAAGGAACTACCGGGATTACCAATATTGAGTTGAAACAGCGGACGCATCTCATGTCGGTCATACAGCATCGCCCCATTGATCACACCGTCATGTCCTTCGGCAAAATGCTTCAGATTACGATAATGGGTCGTAATGACTCCATACGATTGATTCGCATAGACCTTTTCCAGCACAGCCTCAGCAATAGCCCCACCAATCTGCGGTTCGGTACCGGTACCAAACTCATCAATCAGTATCAGGGTTTTCTCCTGACTGTTCTTCAGGAAGAACTTCATGTTTTGCAGATGCGAACTGTAGGTACTCAAATCATTCTCGATCGACTGTTCGTCACCAATATCCACGAAGAGCCGTTCGAAGATACCTGCCTGCGAACTCTCATGCATCGAGACAAGCAAGCCGCACTGAAGCATATATTGCAGCAAACCGACCGTCTTCAGACAGACAGACTTACCACCGGCATTCGGTCCGGATATGATCAGGATCCGTTGTTTGTCGTTCAAGAAAATATCGAGGGGCACCACCCGTTTGTTGTGCTTTTTCAGAGACAAGAAAAGCAAAGGATGCATCGCCCGTCCCCAGTCGACCATCGGTTTATCTTCCAACGACGGACGGATACTTTCTGTTTCCAACGCAAAAAGGGCCTTGGCACGAATAAAATCGATCTCAGCAAGAAAGAGATAGGAATAAACGACATCCGGAACATAGGGCCGCAAGGTATCGGCAAAAGCAGTCAGGATACGAATGATCTCCCGTTTCTCTTCAATTTCCAGTTCGCGGATCCGATTATTCGCTTCCACTACTTCGGCCGGTTCGATGTAAACGGTCTTTCCACTGGCCGACTCATCATGCACAATACCTTTGATCTTTCTTTTATAGGAAGGCATAACCGGGATGACCAATCTGCCGTCGCGCATGGTAGGGGTCACATCACTCTCCACATACCCTTCGGCACGTGCTTTGTTTAATATAGAGGAGAGACTGCGAGAAATACCGGAAGAAGTGCTAACCAGTTCGCGACGGATACGCGCCAGATCAGCAGAAGCATTGTCTTTGACCTTTCCGAATTTATTCAGGATTCCATCAATGCCGGCAATCAGTTCGGGAAAGACCATCACCTCGCCGGCAAGTCTGCGCAAAGCGGGATAGAGTGCAACCTCCTCCCCTTTCCGATTCAGAAACGCCAATATTGCACGGATCGTATCCAGCGAACGGCGTAAGTCATGGAGTTCATCTTCGCTAAGATACATCCCTTCCACACGAATCCGTTTTAAAGCAGGACGCACATCAAAGAAATAACTGGCAGGAAAGGAGTCTTCCTCTTGCAGCACACGCACAAACTCTTCGGTCTGGAGCAACCACTCATTAATCTCCACAAACGAAGAGGAAAAAGAGATTTCATTTACTTTTTCCTCTCCCAAGGTACTCAGGCACTTCTCTCTAAGAAATCCCCTGATCTTATCAAAGCCTAGCTTCTGTTCAAAATGAGCCGGATATATCACAATCTTCAGTTATTTAGGCTGCAAAGATAGGGATTTTTTATCGTCGAAAAGCTACTTCTTTTTATTAATCACAGTTTGCTGATTCTCCGCAACCAGCACCTTCGTGGTAGCTGTCGGCGTCAGAGTCGGCCATCCCTCTTCATCCATATACATTGGTTTGATATTGAGCAAGGAAGCACCTCCCGCCGAACGGGTATAGGCATGGTAAACAATAAACGTGGTATCTCTTTCTGTAAAGAAGCCATTATGTCCCCTTCCCGGCTCCTCGTAGTTTCCCTCCAGAAACATCGTGGACTTGCTTTCCACCCAGCTCTCCCCTTTCTTATTCAGATAAGGGCCTTTGATATCTTTCGAACGTCCCATGACCACATGATAGGTACTCTCAATACCAGCACAACACTTTCCCTCAGAAGCAAATATATAATAATAGTCGTTCACCTTGATGACAAATACACCTTCACCCAGATGATCAGTCAGCACGATTATCTCCGGATTGTCCGGATTCTTCAACATGCCAGTCTTCGGATTCAGTTCGACGAGTCTTAATCCGGCTTTGTAAGAGCCATAAAAGAGCCATACCCGTCCGTCGGTATCCACAAAGAGATTGGGATCAATACAATTAACACCCTCTCCACCCTTTCTGAAGTCTATTACCTTGCCGTGATCCACCCATTTGTAGTTTGAATCTTTTGGATCGAGTGTTGTGTTGGTTGCATAGCCAATGCTCGAATTAAAATCCATCCATGCCGATACAGAGTAATACATGTGAAACTTTCCATCCCTGTAACTAATGTCCGGTGCCCATATACTGCCATCTTGCTTGGGAATATCCTGTTTCCACCAGTCCATCGGTTGCGCAAACGCACTGCCTGCACGTGTCCAGTCGATTCGGTTTGTTGACGTGATAATACTGACTCCCCGTCCGGTGCCATAGACATAATAGGTATTCCCTTCCTTGATCATGACCGGATCATGCACACCATTGGAAGGACGCTGAGGTCTCTGTTGCTGAGGGCGATCTTCTCCCTGAGGAGTGGTCTGAGCCATTAAAACGCTGACAGCCACCACGGCAGTCAGCGTACACATCCATCTTTTCATACTACTACATTTAATTTATTTGGTTTGCAACAATCAAAACCTTAGACACCGAAGAGTGTCCATCCTCGTACAGATCCTTACGGATATACACACCCGCTTTAAGAGCAGAAGAAGCATTACCGGCATACACCCCATCCAGTCTGTAATAGTTTGACGAGACGATCTCACCTGCCATCGGAAGAAGATCTGTGCGTTCATCGGTAATATGATACGTCACGGGGTGAATACCCGAGCGAGTCGGGCGAACAGCCAGAATCGTATCAGCGCTAAAGACTAACGAATCGATGCACACCTCTCTCGAATAGAGCGCGCCATTGGGAATCGCAAAGCGATTATAAGCCATATACCATTCATCCTTCTCAGGGATCTGAACAACCGAAGCTTGTCCCGGGGAAATGATACCCATGGTCGCATCTCCAGAAAGAATACTATAACCGTCGGGCACCGTAATAGGTCCGACAGGCGAATCAGCGTAGCCATAAACCGTACGATACAGATTGGATGAAGAAGTACCACGCGACCATACAAAATAATATTTCCCCTGGCGGTAAAAGACTTCCACTCCTTCTCTATAATAACCCGATAAAGGAGTAATTACCTGAGTCGAACCCTCTTTGAGCGAAATCATATCCTCATTCAGTTCGGCAACAGCCAGATAACGTTGTCCCCAATAGATGTAACTCTTGCCGGAGACCGGATCAGTAAACACATCCGGATAAAGCTGAGCACCAGCACTTACAGCAGAAGGATTGATTGTGATCAATGCTGCTCCGGAATCCACAAAGGGACCCTTCGGACTGTCGCTGACAGCCACTCCAATCTTTTTGTCGGCACAATAATAAAAGTAATACGTATAAACCCCATTCACACGCTTCTCGACAACGGAAGGAGCCCAGGCATACGACTCTGCCCAAGAGACATCAGCCAGATCCAAAGCCGTTCCTTCATCTGTCCAGTTCAAGAGATCTGTGGAAGAAAACACTTTAAAGGAGGTGCTTGCACCCTCTGCAATACCATCTGTTGTGGGATACATATAATACTTGCCATCCGCATGCGAGAGCATCAGTTCGGGCTCGGCATAATACCCATTGATCACCGGATTATTAGCCAGTTCAGCGGTTACCGTATAGGTTTTGGAAGGCTGTCCATCCATGGAAACCGTATAGGTAACACTACCCTGTGTGAAATCCTGAGGCCCTGAAGGTGAGATAGTCATCACAGAGTCATTCCATGAATAAAACTGAGGATCCAACGCTTTGACATCAGCGCCCGGTGTCAAAGGCAAGAAGATCGTGTGTCTGGTCTGATTCATTTCGATCGCTTTCTGATTGATATACGGATTGCGCGCACCTCTGAGGGAAACAAAAGAAGCGCCCCATTTCTAAAGCAGCGCCCCCTCTTCCGACATCGTAATCGGGATGACCGTACCATGTCGGGGAGTAAAGTCCATCGAGATATCTTTCACCACGGAGAAGTTTGTCAGGTCTGTCGAGGAACAAAACTCATAATAACCGGAGCCATACACGTCATACATCAAAATATACGTATCAGAATCGATGAGCTGAAAGACAGCCGGACCTTCCACCCCGCTTGCATTCTGATCAAGATATTGATTATTTAGCGTCCACGGACCGGTTGCCGATGTCGAAGTCACCTTCTTAATTCCTTTTGGAGTCTCATCTTCGCCCTCCGTCTTGAAGAAAAGATGATACGTGCCATCCTTGTACACCATATTGCCATCAATCGTCGGTTTGCCCCGGTCATAGAGCACTTTCGGTTCGCTAATAGAAGTAAAGCTCTCATTTGCATACGCATAATAGATGATATCACGATCTGGAACAGGCTGTCTCATAGAGAAATAAAGCATATATTTCTGAGCTACCGGATCATAGATAGTCTCTGGAGCCCACACCCGAAGCACATCGCCGTACTTAGCAAACGTCGTTGAGATATTGATTGCCGAAGCACTCCAGTTGACCAGATCGGTTGACTTCAGCATCACCAAGCCACGATTGGACGACCATCCATCCGAAGACCTCATATCGGTCACCACCATATAAAACGTCTTACCATCCTGAGCCCGAAGGATATGCGGATCGCGCACCGCCTTCTTCTGCGCGATCCTGTCGGAAGCAATCACCGGATTGCCTCCATTCAACGCAAAATAGTGAAGTCCGTCACGGCTGATGGCAAAATGAATCTGCTCCTGCGATTGAGCATTGCCGGTAAAATAGACAAAGAGATACCCTTTCATTGCCTCATCAGAAGTAGCAATCGATTTCTCAGGAGCAAGTTGACGGGCAGAAACAGTCGTCACAGGTTCTCCATTGGTTGCACTCCACACCAATGAGAGCGCTGATGCTGCGATCGCTCGCAACAAAGTAGTTGTTTTCATGTCAATCCATTTTTGTTTACAATCACGTCCAGGATCACCATCGGTAATAGATACAAGGAAGTAATGGTGCAAAAATAACACTTATCTTGTAAATACGTAAGATTCAGACGATTTTAACACGTTACTCCTTCCAGTGGATGGTACGGATGATTGGGTTGGCATCATCAGCCAATGACTCAAAGAGCCGCTGAAACTTCCCATCCTGATCTTTTAATTTGGCTTCCACACCTTTGGTGAAATAACTGTTGTATATATCTTCATCGTTCTTTAGATCTTCAACATTGAGACTATAAATATCTTCAACCCGATAAATAGGGAGTAAAACATTCGGACCGCCATCCAGGTCGTTAATAATATAATTGGTATGATATGTCACACTTCCATCTTTCAAGTCACAGACTACCCAATAACAGCAGTTCGTATTCTCCTTCGGCTTTGTATGAAAAGCCAGAGCTTTTTCAAAAGAAGGATAGTATCTTACCAATAAGAGTAGTTTATTCTTGCAGAGATACATTCGGGCAATTAAGGGTTGAAGGAGTTCCTTGGCACTTTTTGAATAACAATCTTCAGGCATATATTTCTTATCAGGTATTATCCGACAGAAAGGTTTTACTTCTTTACCTCTTGCCATCATAACTGTATCATAAAAAACGCTCCAAGTGTAATATGCATCATTTGAAATAAAATGTACCAGATCAGTCGCTTCATGCTCAAAGCCACCCTCTTTTTTATAATTATCATATAACTCTTTCCAAAACTGTTTGTTCTTTTGTATAAAATCTTTATTATTCGTCAGGATCAGATTGTTGCTTTCATCAATAATTTCTATCGTAGGATGATGAGTTATGGGTGTAAAATATGCCATGTGATTATAAACAAGTTCAGGAAGAAAATGCCAATATCCCCCCCTTAAAGTTTTTGCGTATTTGCCGTTTTCATCATAAACTTGCGTACATGAATCTGAGCTGATATATACCCAGTTAGTAACAGGATCAACCTTATAGTCGTTATAATCAAATATCCATGGATATTCCTCAGGTCCTTTTCCTTTTCTACCTATCCGATGCAAAAACTTCCCGTTTTTGTCAAAACAAAGCAGACTATCTTTATTGACAATTGTATAGTAACGATTACCATACTGAAGAGCATCTGTTGTCAATGTCTCCTTCGTTGTCTCCAATGCCACATAGCCTACACTGTCCGCTATTTCAGAGAGTAGTAGCGGTTCAACTTTGGAAGGTGGGGCATTGAGATGGAAGGTGAGGAGTTGTCCGTCAAAGGTATTTCCCGAATCGATCCCTTTGTTTTGTACATTTGTACACCCTACCAGTAATGGTAGCAATGCAAAGATAATTATTCTCATTTGTTTTCTTATTTGATATGAATATCCTGTCTGAATGTGCCGATATGTCCGTTGAGATCACTGCCTTCTATCTCCAGT
>JAQUZH010000108.1 GCA_028691445.1 Bacteroidales bacterium
ATTTATTTAAGAGCGTTTATATCAATTTCTTTGGGCTGTTGAGCCTGTTTATCATGCTCTGCTCCAGCAAATACATACATATTACCAATAACCTTGTCAGCAAGTTTATTTTTTGGGAGCATGCCTGTAACTACCTTACGGAGTAATTTATCCGGACCTTTCGCCATCAAATCCGCAGGATTGTATGCACGTTGTCCACCTGGGTAACCTGAATAACGAAGATAAACACGATCGTTCCACTTGTTTCCAGTCAATTGAATTTTGTCTGCGTTGATAATAATCACATTATCACCACAATCTACATGGGGAGTAAAGCTTGGTTTGTACTTGCCTCTTAATAGTTTGGCAACTTTTGAACCCAAACGCCCCAATACCTGATCGGTTGCATCCACAACAACCCATTCTTTCTGTACAGTTGCTTTATTGGCAGAAATGGTCTTATAACTTAAAGTATCCACTGCTATTTTTTTTAGTTAGTTAATTAATAATTTCGTTAATCGCTCACTTCTGATTGACCGAACACAGATCCATCAAACCACTTACAATTAAACTTTTACACTCTTAGACAATAATCGGACTGCAAAGGTATGCCTTTTTATGAAAATCGCAAAAGGAATATTGAATATTTTTGCCACTCAAAGTTTTTTTTCATCATACTGACTCTCTGACTTACAGCGTTTACCCTGCAACGACTTACCTTTTCAACGCACGAAACAGGCTCTCTGCCGCTCGTTGAGGAGCGCCGGGACCTCCCAAGCGTTTCTTCATCCCGGCATAGCCCTGCAACATTCGATTTCGTGCTTCTTTATCAAAAAGGATCGCATTGAGCTCCGATACCAGACGCTCGCGGGTAATCATACATCCGAGAAGCTCTTTACAGACCTCTTTATCAGCGATCAGATTGACCAAACTGATGTATCGCACCTTGATCAAAGGGCGCAAGATCCGATACAAAAACGGAGGCATGGAAAAATGATAACAAACGATCTGGGGCACATCAAACAAGGCTGTTTCGAGCGTTGCAGTGCCGGAAGTGACCAGCGCAGCTGTCGATTGCTGAAGCAAAGGGTATGTTTGTCCGAACACAATGCTACAGTTATCACTATGGATTTGAGCACGATAAAAAGACTCCTCAATACCGGGTGCACCTGCGATGACAAACTGATAGTCAGGAAACGAATCCATCACAGACAACATATGATTCAGATTGGCACGAATCTCCTGTTGGCGGCTGCCGGCAAGCAACGCAATGATTGGTTTATCAGCCAAGTGATTCCTCTTTTGAAAAGAAGAAAGAGACTCTTTGGACAGCGACTGGTAGGCAGCGATCTCATCCACCGAAGGATTACCAACATACTCAATTTCATACGCATGCTTCTTGTAAAATTCCACTTCAAAGGGAAGAATCGAGTACATACGATCGACATATCGCTTGATACTCTTGATCCGATACTCCTTCCACGCCCAGATTTTCGGCGAGATATAATAAAAAACCGGAATAGAAAGTGTTGACTTGACGTATGCAGCAATCTTCATATTAAAACCGGGATAGTCCACAAGAATCACCACATCCGGTTTGAACAAGGCAATATCCTTTTTGCACTTTCGGATATTATTCAGAATAGTCGGGAAATGACATATCACCGGGATAAAGCCCATATAAGCCATCTCACGATAATGTTGGACCAACGCTCCTCCTTGAGCGGCCATCATATCGCCGCCAAAGAAACGAAACTCAGCCTGATCATCCTGCATTTTCAACGCCGCCATAAGATGCGAAGCATGCAAGTCGCCGGAGGCTTCTCCTGCAATCAGATAGTATTTCATAGAGTCTGTTTTGTTACAGTAGTCCAATCGCCTAACTGCTTGAACGTCTCATAGGCCGTTAGATCCACCTTACAAGGTACAATGGAGATATAGCCGTTTGCCACAGCCCATTCATCCGTCTCCTCATTTTCAAGTTCCTTGTTGATAAAAAAGCCGGACAGCCAATAATAGGATCTTCCCGATGGATCTTTCCGGTGAAGAAACTCCTCCGTCCAATGTCCTTTGGCCTGTTTGCAAATCCGGATTCCTTTGATCGTTCCCACCGGGAAATTCACATTCAAGCAAACATTATCCGGCATCTCCTGATTCAGCGCACGGGCAACCATACTTTGCACATACATCTTCAACGGCGAGAAATCAGCGTCTTTACTTATATTGCAAAAAGAGAACCCAATCGCAGGAATACCATACACAGCTCCTTCCAAAGCCGCACCCATGGTACCGGAATACAAAATACTGATGGATGTATTGGAGCCGTGGTTGATTCCGGATAAAATAAGATCCGGCTTCCGATCACACAATTTATCAAAAGCCAGTTTGATACAATCAACCGGAGTTCCCGAACATATATATAAGGTGTAATCATCATCCTTCACCACATTATGTACCCGGACTGGTTGTGTGGAGGTGATCGCACTGGACTGTCCGGAGCGTTGAGAGTCGGAAGCAACAACCAACACGCGACCTAAGGGTCTGACAAAGTCAATCAAAGCAGACAATCCCTTAGCTTGATAGCCATCATCGTTGGTAATCAGTATGAGAGGTTTTTCTTTACTCATAGTATATTCGTGATTATGAAACATTATTCTTTTGGTACACGGAAGGAGAAATGCCATATTGTTCTTTGAATCGACGACTAAAATAGAAAGGATCTTTAAAACCCACTTTGAAGCCGACCTCGGAAACGGTATATTCACCACTGCGGAGCAATTCTTCGGAAACTTTCAGTCTGTATACGCGAATATAATCATTGGGTGAATAGCCGGTGAGGTCTTTTAATCGTTTGAAGAAAACAGTACGGCCTAAATTAATCATTCCAGCAAAATCATCTACGGAGAAGTCAGCGTTCGAAAGATTGGCATTCAGTATTTTTTGAATCTCTTCCATGAAAACACGATCCTTTTCTGACGTTGTAATTTTAGGTGCAGCCAGCGACAGCTTTTCAGAAAAGAACTGCGTAAACTGTTCCTGTTTCTCTATCAGTTTGATGATACGTGTAATCAGATACTTCAGACTAAACGGTTTGGTGATAAACGAATCAGCTCCTGCCTCAATCGCTTTCACCTGATACTCCGACGACGAATTACCGGACAAAAGAATGATTGGGATATGGAATGTTTGCGGATTGGTTTTAATCTTTCGCGTCAGTTCGCAGGCATCCTTCTTCGGTAAGTCCAGATCCAGAATAATCAAAGAAGGTTTAACTTGCGACACCTTCAGATAGGTATCCACACCATCTTCCGAAGTCTCCACCGTAAAATAGTTTCCCAGTTCTTCTTTCAAAAATAAGCGTACATCTTCATTCGCGTCAGCGACAAGCACGGTATAGCCTTTCAACTGTCCCGATGAAGGGAGCGTCATCTCTTTATCCTGAGTCAGGGTAAAGAAAGACTCAGGCACATTGATCTCTTTTCCTGTCTTTCTAGACTTAGCGATAAAGTCATGTTCCTGGTACACATCAGCCGTCAGCGAAAGAGCGATAATGCAATGACAACCTCCCTGCGCATCCTTCTCAAAATGAATACTTCCTTTGTGTAAAAGAGCCAGATCATGTGCTTGCTTCAAACTGATATCGGTCGGCGTAAATAAATCCGGGCTGGCTGTCACCTCTCCATTGATCATTCGGATCACTTCCGGAGAGAGATCGGCACAACTATCTGATAATCGGATGAAGAGTTTGTCCTGATCAGTCACGATCTCCAGCGCAACCCTGCCCTTGTTTGGCACAGACCTCAAGGCACGCGACAACAGAAAAAAGAGGATCTTTCCCAATTTTATCTTATCAACAGGAAGCACCCGTTCCTCCTCAGAAGAACGAAACTCATACTGAACACCTTTTGATTTTGCCAAACCGGCAAACTCCTGGAACGAAGCATACACAAAAGAGACCACATCAGCCACTTCCAGGGTCAGCACCGTCTCTTCGACCTCCACGCTCTTATGTTCGAAAATCATATCAATCATAGAGACCAACTGATTACAGTTTTTATTGATCCATTGAACCTGATTTTTAATATGATCAGTCAGATAAGGTTGTTTCTCAATTTCCTCCACAGAGTGTTGAATACTGGACATAGGCATCCTGAGTTCGTTGGACATTTTAGAGAGGAATCGCACCTTGTATTTTTCCAGCTCTTTATCCACCGTCGTCTGCATATTCAAGAGATTAATCTTTCGAACGATCTTGTAAGTCATCGACAAAATCAAGAGAATAACTACGAAATAAAAGAAAAAAGCATACCACGAACGCCAAAGCGGAGGTTTAACCACAACAATAATCTCCGTATCCTGAGCACTCCATACACCGGCACTATTACACGCCTTAATTCTCAAGTGATACTTCCCTGACGGAAGATTTCTGTAGGTTGCCTGATTATACATGGAAGGGGTACTCCATTCCTGGTCGAAACCTTCCAAAATATAGGAGTATTTATTCAGATAGTCGTCGTTGTAATTGGGCAGTAAAAACTCAAAGGTCAGATTATCTTTCCCATACTCCAACTGAATCTCTTTGGAATAAGAGATGGCATTTGACAACGAAGAAGAGCCGACTTCCGCAAAAACCGTTTCGCCGTTTATCTTCAAGTTGATAACCACAACCGGAGGAACATAACTATTGCGATAGAAGGTATTGGGGTTAAACATATAACAGCCATATTTACTTCCAAACAACAAGACACCCGATCCACATTTTACACCCGAAGCTGTATTATATACATTCCCCAGATTGATATTTGCGAAACGGTAGTTCTCAAAAATACGGGCTTCCGGATTGAAACGGGAAATGCCATATTCGGTGGTGATCCACAAAGCGCCTGAGTTATCTTCCTCAATATTTTTGACGATATCATTCGGCAATCCGTTCTTCGTAGAGTAATGTTCGACGTAGACCGCATTGAAATCCGATTTCTTGACATAACAGGTCATGCCTCCTCCCCTTGTTCCAATCCACAGTTGACCATATTTATCTTCATGAATCACTTGTGCCTGCTTCTTTCTCAGATCCCGGGTGTCATACTTTTCGTAGGGAATAAAGGTGTAACGAAGCGGATTCTTCAGGATGGAGTCCGGATTAAACACAATCAATCCCTCCTCGGCACCTGCCCAGATATACCCTTTTGAGTCGAGCGTCATACAGTAAACAGACCCAATCGGCTTTTCCCGATTGCCACCCAACGGCACTTCCGAGATGGAAGAAGTAGAAGCAAGACACAACCCTTTTTCAGAAAGAGCAATCCATATTCTGTTTTTCTTATCACACAACAAGGCGTTTACCCTACTTCCTTCTAACGTAGCCATACTTCCCGACACAGCGGTTTGCATCACCGGAGCAGCAAACTCGTTCGTCAAACAAGCGATTCCATTCGATTCAGAGCCCAACCATATACGGTTGTCCGAATCAATCGTCGAACAAGTCCAAACGGAAGAGCTGTTGATTTTTCTCTTCATCTCGCCTGTTTCTGTGTACACATAGATATTTCCCGCTGCGCTGGCCATCCAAATATTCCTTCCCGCATCCTCCTGAATCGCCGTAATCGAGTTTTCTCTTCTCAAAAGCGTTTCGTTCTCAGGAAAGATCGTATTGATCTTATACTTAGGAAGAGTAATCCGGGTCATCCCATTATACTCGGAACCCACCCATATCACTCCCGATTTATCTTCCAATATGGATAATATATCATTCGAGCTAATCGTATTCAGCTGATTGAGACTCGTCGATATATGTTCCAAGCTCTCTGTTTTTGGATCATACATAAACAGTCCGTTGCCATAGGTAGAAATCCAGAAAATGCCGCGCGAATCTTTCAGAAAACTATATCGGGGTTCTCTCGATAAAAGTTCGGCGTCGTCTTGAATCAACTGAATGCGTTTACTATTCCCGTCACGCTTATAAAGCCAAACCACCCCTTTGTCGTCATACAGCCACAGATTGTTGGCATTATCCGTCTTGAAAGAGAGATTATTCATACTCTTTTCACCGAAAAGTCCTTCCGCTCGTTGAGTCAAAAGTGTTTGCGTATCAAAGAGATACAACGATTGATCGGTTGAAAAGAGCACACTGCTCTCATTGATCTGAACCACCTCTTTGAGTGAGCCTTTTTGCAATTCGTCGGGAAGCGCGATCGGATTCTGAAAAAGTTTGCTTTTCTTATTATAGACAAGTATAATCTTATTCTGCGTAAAGAAAAAGAGTTTCTCGCTGTTCATGACACAAGAGAGAATGCCTAGGTCGTTTCTGTCATTATAGACCCGTTTCATTTCGTTGGTATAGAAATAGATGCCGGAATCGGCCGTGATAATGATTCCAACCTCAGGAGAGGAAGTAATCATTCGGATGGTATTGTCAAAAAACTGTTTGCCATCCGCCACAAATGCGTTGCTGTGAAACCCTTTGCCATCGTATGCAACACGCAGACATCCGTTTTTTGTTCCCCACAGCCAGTTGACACCCGATGAATCTACAAGAATCTTATCGTAAGAGTTGTTCCTAGAATCCGCGTTGGCATAGGCTACAAACTGTTCTTTGACCGGATCGTAACAAAAGAAACGTCCATCTTCTGCCTTCATCCAGACAAAGCCGTGCTTATCTTTTGTCAAAGAATGAATCGCATGCTGACCGGGAGCATACTGTTTACCTCCAAACCTATTTAGATCGACAAACTGTCTCCCATCAAAACGGTTCACGCCATCCGAAGTCGCGGCCCATATAATTCCCTGTTCATCTTGCATCACTTGCCAGACCGTATTGTGGGAAAGTCCCTCTGTAGTCGTGTAGGTTGAAAAGTGATACCCACTGACGGCGGTAACCTTCAGACTATAAGAGACAAAAAGAAAGAGCAGGCAACATAAAGCTACCTTTTTCAAACGCATTGCGACTCTCTTTACATCCTTTTTTGTCATTCAGAACAGCTTTTTTTCAAGAAACACAAGCAGTTATACCTCTGCTCGTGAACAAAAGTACAGATAAAATGTCAATTTATCCATGTCTGACAACAAAAAAGAGAGACAAAATTAGAATATCGACCAAAGAGAGGTCGTAGGCTCTGCGACAAAACAGAATGAGTCGCAAGAGAGAGTGTAAAAAAAATGATGGTAAAAACAACAATTATCCAATACATATTGTATATTTGTCTGCCTTTCAATATCAAAAATTTATTAACCATGTGCATGTGTGCTTTCAGATGAAGCAATACGTGTAACAATTATTCAACTAAAGATGAAAAAACGAATCCTGGGGATGATGACCTTATTATCCGTGACCACCTCTGCAACGTTTGGGCAAACTTCGGTGTTAAACATGGAAGTAAACACGAAAAAACCGGTTGCTTCTATCAATTCGGACATGTACGGTGTCTTTTTCGAAGACATAAACTTTGGAGCCGACGGAGGGTTGTACGCCGAACTGATTAAAAATCGTTCGTTCGAGTTTACAGACAGTCCGTTGATGGGATGGACATCGTATGGAAAAGTACAGATCAAAGATGAAAAACCCTGTTTTGAACGCAATCCGCATTACGCCAACCTCACTTTTAACGGCGAGTTGAGAGGATGCGGACTGATAAACGACGGGTTCAGAGGACTCGGTATAAAGAAAGGAGAGAGTTATACACTCTCTTTTTACGCGCGTACGCCCGAAGCAGCGAAGATCAGAGTAGAACTCATCAACAGCAACAATGATCTGATGCAAAACCTGACGATCGATCTGGTTTCCAAGGAGTGGTCGAAAGTTTCAGCCGAACTGACCGCAAACTTTACAGATTCACATGCACGTATTCGTCTGGGACTGGCGACAAAGGGTTCGGTCGATATGGATCATATCTCCTTGTTTCCCAAGAATACATTTAAAGGACGCGAAAACGGGCTCAGACAAGACCTGGCACAAGCTTTAGCCGATCTGCACCCCGGTGTTGTCCGCTTTCCGGGCGGATGCATCGTGGAAGGCAACGAACTTGCCAGCCGTTATCAATGGAAAAACACAGTGGGAAAGGTAGAAAACCGACCCTACAATGAAAACAGATGGAATTATGAGTTTCAACACCGCTTCGCACCCGACTATTTCCAATCATACGGACTTGGTTTCTTTGAATTCTTCCAGTTGGCCGAAGATATAGGAGCCACAGCGCTGCCGGTTTTAAATGTCGGCATGTCGTGCCAGTACGCTAGAGCGAAAGAACTTGTTCCCTTAAACGAACTGGATCCGTATATTCAGGATGCCATCGACCTGATTGAATTTGCAAATGGCGAGACAAGCACAAAATGGGGAGCACTGCGCGCAGAGATGGGACATCCCACACCCTTCGGACTGAAATATCTGGCAGTCGGCAACGAACAGTGGGGAGCTCAATATCCTGAAAGACTCGCACTTTTTGTAAAAGAACTGCGTAAACAACATCCCGAAATAGCCATCATAGGTAGTTCAGGGCCCTCAGCTGAAGGGAAAGATTTTGAATATTTATGGCCTGAGATGAAAAAACTCAAAGTAGATCTTGTCGACGAACATTATTATAAAGCTCCGGAGTGGTTTCTTGCCAATGCAGCCCGTTATGACTCGTACGATCGCAAAGGTCCGAAAGTCTTTGCCGGTGAATATGCCGCCCACACCCGCGACAAACGGAACAATTTTGAAGCTGCTTTGGCTGAAGCTGCCTTCATGACCGGATTGGAACGCAATGCAGATATCGTTCGTTTGGCGACCTATGCACCACTCTTTGCCCACAAAGATGCATGGCAATGGGGTCCGGACCTTATTTGGTTTGATAATCTGAATATGTATAAAACACCGAACTATTATGTTCAGCAACTGTATGCGACAAACAAAGGTACAGATGTGCTTGCCATGACGATGGACAAGAAAGCCATCAGCGGTCAACAAAATATCTATGCCAGCGCTGCCTTGGATAAAAACAGCAACGAAATCATTCTGAAGATAGCCAACACACAAGAGAACGAGCTCAAGGCTGCAATCACGCTCAACGGTACCAAACAGGCAAAAGCATTGAAATGCATCACCTTCGCAGGCAATCCGGGAGACGAGAACAGTTTGGAGAAACCATTGAACATTATTCCTTCAGAAACAGCGCTACCTACGTGTGAGAACAATGTGGTTAGCCTCACACTGAAAGGAAAATCATTCACAATCGTGCGGATTGCCAA
>JAQUZH010000109.1 GCA_028691445.1 Bacteroidales bacterium
TTAAAAGAAATACAACCTTTTATTGATAAAATCAAGGAAGTCTATCCGCATATCGAAGAGTTGGATAACAACGCTCTGAGAGAGCGTGTTACCTTACTGAAAAAAGAGATCAGTGACTATGTGGCAACCGAGGTTAAAGAGAGAGATGAACTGAAGGCCTCTATTGAAGAGATGCCTTTGGAAGATAGAGAGAAGGTATTTGAGCAGATCGACAAACTGGAAAAAGAGATTACAAAGAAACTGGAGATTGCTTTGGACGAAGCTCTTCCGGTTGCTTTTGCTGCCATGAAGGAAACGGCGAAACGTTTTACTACAAACAGTGAGATAGTGGTATTGGCTACTGACTTTGACCGTGACCTTGCAGCCAAGAAGGATTTCGTACGTATCGAGGGAGATAACGCTATTTATAGCAACCATTGGACAGCCGGAGGTAATGATCAGATATGGAATATGGTTCATTATGATGTTCAGTTGTTTGGTGGAGTTGTATTGCACAAAGGAAAGATCGCTGAGATGGCAACCGGAGAGGGTAAAACACTTGTAGCGACCTTACCGGTTTTCTTGAATGCTTTGACCGGAAACGGAGTACATATCGTTACTGTCAACGACTATTTGTCCAAACGTGACTCGGAGTGGATGGGACCGTTATATCAGTTCCACGGTTTATCCGTAGACTGTATTGATAAACACCGCCCAAATTCAGAAGAACGTCGTAAAGCTTACATGGCCGACATTACTTTCGGAACCAATAATGAGTTTGGATTTGACTACCTGCGTGATAATATGGCTACTTTACCGGAAGATCTGGTGCAACGCAAACACAATTATGCGATTGTCGATGAGGTCGACTCCGTCTTAATTGATGACGCTCGTACTCCTTTAATCATTTCCGGTCCGGTACCCAAAGGTGATGAACAACTATTTGATGAATTCTGTCCAAGAGTAGAGAAGCTTGTAAACGCTCAAAAAGCGCTGACTACTCGTCTGCTGGCAGATGCGAAGTCATTGTTGAAAGAGGGTAACAGCAAAGAACAATTGGAAGAAGGATCACTCCTTCTCTATCGTTCACACAAAGGTCTGCCTAAGAACAAACCTTTGATCAAGTTCCTCAGTGAATCGGGCATGCGCACATCAATGCTCAAGACGGAAGAGTTTTATATGCAGGACAATATGCGTGAGATGCATAAAGTAACGGATCCGCTTTACTTTGTGATCGATGAGAAGAACAACTCTATCGAGATGACAGATAAAGGAAATGATCTGATCTCCGCAGATCTTGGCGATCCGGACTTCTTCGTATTACCGGATATAGGCGCACAACTCTCTGAGCTGGAAAACATGGGTCTGTCTGAAGAAGACAAGATTGCCAGAAAAGATGAGCTTATGACTGAATACAGTATTAAATCCGAACGGGTACATACTGTCAATCAGTTGCTGAAAGCCTATGCGATGTTTGAAAAGGATGATGAATATGTGGTGATTGATAACCAAGTAAAGATCGTCGACGAACAGACCGGCCGTATCATGGAGGGACGCCGCTATTCGGATGGACTTCACCAGGCTATTGAAGCAAAAGAACGTGTAAAAGTGGAATCTGCCACTCAGACTTTTGCAACAATCACCTTGCAGAACTACTTCCGTATGTATCACAAACTGTCTGGTATGACCGGTACGGCTGAAACAGAAGCAGGTGAGTTTTGGAATATATACAAACTGGATGTGGTTGTTATCCCGACAAACAAGCCGGTGACCCGTAATGACATGAATGATCGTGTCTATCGTACCGCTCGAGAGAAATATGCAGCGGTGATCCAGGAGATTATTGAGATGAACAAGCAAGGCCGTCCGGTATTGGTGGGTACCACTTCTGTGGAGATATCCGAGCTACTGAGTCGTATGCTTGTCATGAACAAAGTAGACCATAATGTCTTGAATGCTAAACTTCACCAACGGGAGGCGGACATTGTCGCACAAGCAGGAAAATGCGGTACAGTAACAATTGCGACCAATATGGCAGGTCGTGGTACCGACATTAAACTGAGTGATGAAGTAAAGGCTGCGGGTGGTTTGGCAATCATTGGTACCGAACGTCATGAGTCGCGCCGTGTGGACCGCCAGTTGCGAGGTCGTGCCGGACGACAAGGAGACCCGGGATCTTCTGTCTTCTTCATCTCTTTGGAAGATAATCTGATGCGTGTATTCGGTTCGGAACGTATTCAATATGTGATGGACAAACTTGGTTTTAAAGAAGGTGAAGTCATTGAGCACAAGATGATCTCAACGTCTATCGAAAGAGCACAGAAAAAAGTGGAAGAAAACAACTTTGGAATCCGTAAACGGTTGCTCGAATATGACGACGTAATGAATGCTCAACGTGAAGTCATCTATACCAAACGCAAGCATGCCTTGATGGGAGAACGCATCGGAATGGATATTGTAAACATCTTGTATGATGTTACTTCTGACATTGTTCATGAAGCACAAGAATCCAATAACTTCGAATTCATGAGAGAGGAAGTGATTCGTGTACTCGGTCTAGAGTTGAAAATGACGAAAGAAGAGATGCAGAGTAAGAAAGCCGATGTCATGGTTAACGAACTCTTTGACACGGCTCTTGAAACCTTTAAACGCAGAATGGATCGGATGGCAACCGTTGCTTATCCGGTTATTAAACAAGTCTATGAGAACCAGGGAAAGATGTACCAAAATATCCTTATTCCTGTCACAGACGGTAAGCGGATGTACAACATCACCTGCAATCTGGAAGCAGCTTATAACTCGGAATGTAAAGATATAGTCAAATCATTTGAGAAATCCATTCTTCTTCATACCATTGACGAGCTCTGGAAAGAGCACTTACGTGAGTTGGATGAATTACGTAACTCGGTTCAGAATGCCAGCTACGAACAAAAAGATCCGTTATTGATTTACAAACTTGAATCATTCGGTCTCTTTAAGAAGATGATAAACTCGATGAATAAAAAAGCTGCTTCTGTACTAATGCGTGGACAGATCCCTGTACGCGAAGCGGAAGAGGTACAGCAAGCTGCTCCTGAAAAGAAAGAGGACTTCAGTAAATACAAGACATCGAAAGAAGAAACGGAACAGCCCAAAAGACAGTTAGCTCCAGGACAACGTCCTCCGCTACCGGGAGAACATCAGGAAATCAATCATGAGCCGGTACGTGTAGAAAAGAGAGTTGGACGAAATGAGCCATGTCCTTGCGGCAGTGGCAAAAAATTCAAAAACTGTCACGGCAAAGAAGAGTAAGAACAATAACTGACACCTGATAGAAACAGGATATTACCGATCAGTGGTGATATCCTGTTTTTCAGTTCAACGCAGAAAGAGATGAAGATACAAAAGACAAATGCAGCGCGACTTCTTGAACAAGCAAAGATTCCTTACGAACTGATTCCTTATGAAGTAGATGAGAATGACCTGAGTGCTATTCACGTAGCTGAGTCTTTGGGAGAGAATATCAACCAGGTATTCAAAACACTTTTGCTCAAAGGAGATAAAACCGGTCACTTTGTATGCATCGTTCCTGGAGAAGAAGAAGTGGATCTCAAACTCGCAGCTAAAGTCTCGGGAAACAAAAGTTGTGCAATGATTCCTTTGAAAGAACTGCTACCGACTACAGGATATATCAGAGGAGCTTGCTCACCCATCGGAATGAAGAAGCTCTTTCCGACCTATATTCACGAGAGCTGTACGAATTTCCCAGAGATATTTGTAAGTGCCGGAGTCAGAGGAGTTCAACTTAAAATTGCTCCGGAAGCTCTAATTAGACAAGTCAAAGCCACTGTCACCCTCTTATTTGAAACAAAAGAATGACATTGTTGACAGAAAAGGTACAAAATCATCTGCCAAAAAGAATATTACTGCCAAGCTGGCATTAGATTTGTAAGCATGAAAGCAACGAAACAGTACATACAATTAAAGAAGATATTTATGAATAAGAAGACGACGAATGCTGAGGCAGAAGTAAAGGAAGTAAAAGCTGAACAGCAGGAGCCAGTACAGGAGAATCAAACAACGCAGGAGGCCACAGAAGCAACGGAAACGGCTAAAGATCCATTCAAAGAGCTAACTGAAAAATACGATGAATTGAATGATACATACCTGCGTTTGAGAGCTGATTTTGACAACTTTCGTAAAAGAACGCTGAAGGAAAAAGCTGAGCTCATCAAAAACGGTGGAGAAACAGCTTTAACCTCTTTGTTGCCTGTTATCGACGATTTTGAAAGAGCACTCCAGGTAATGAGTCAGAGTGATGTTACACCTGCAGAAATGGAAGGCATCAATCTAATTTACGCGAAGTTCCAAGCCTATCTGAAACAGAACAATGTCAAACAAATGGAATGCATCGGAAAACCTTTTGATGTAGAGTTTCATGAAGCATTGACCGTTATTCCTGCTCCAGAAGAGGAGATGAAAGGAAAGATCATTGATTGCATCCAGCAAGGATACATCCTGAATGACAAAGTGATCCGTTTTGCAAAAGTGATCGTAGGTGAATAATTTTAGAAGATTCTGAAGATGGCTAAAAAAAGAGATTTTTATGAAGTGCTGGGAGTATCCAAAGGAGCAACTGCCGAAGAGATAAAAAAAGCATATAGAAAGAAAGCAATTCAATATCATCCGGACAAAAATCCAGGAGACAAAGAAGCTGAAGAGCAATTTAAAGAGGCAGCCGAAGCCTATGAAGTATTGAGTGATCCTACTAAGAAGGATCGATATGACCAGTTTGGCCATGCTGGTGTCGGCACTTCAGCAGCCAGCGGTGGTTCATATGGTGGTGGTATGTCTATGGATGATATATTCTCTCACTTTGGAGATATTTTTGGTGGTCACAGTGGATTTAGCGGTTTTGGAGGTTTTGGCGGGGGTCGCTCCGGTGGACAGCAAGTAAACCGCGGTTCCGATTTACGTGTAAGAGTAAAACTCGACTTACAAGAGATTGCGAAAGGTGTTGAAAAGAAGATCAAAGTAAAGAAATATGTAGCTTGTAAACATTGTAACGGCACTGGCGCTGAACATGGAAGCAGCTACACCACTTGTTCGTCGTGCGGCGGTAAAGGTGTAAAAACCCGTATTGTCAATACGATGCTCGGTCAGATGCAGACCTCAGCTCCTTGTAGCGCTTGTAACGGAGAAGGTAGAATCATCACAAATAAATGTCCCGAATGTAATGGTGAAGGTATTGTACGTGATGAAGAAGTGATCACCATCAATATTCCTGCAGGTGTTGCCGAAGGAATGCAACTCAATGCAAGTGGCAAAGGAAATGCGGCACGTCGTGGCGGTGTAAACGGAGATTTGCTGGTAATCATTGAGGAGGAGGAACATCCAGAACTGATCCGCGATGAAAACGATCTGGTATATAATTTGCTCTTAAGTGTACCTTCTGCCACATTGGGTGGAACAGTAGAAATACCAACCATTGACAGTAAAGTGAAAGTAAAGATTGAGCCAGGTACACAACCCGGTAAAGTATTACGTCTGAAAGGCAAAGGTCTACCAAGCGTTAATCGTTACGGCACCGGTGATTTACTGATTAATATCAGTGTATACATCCCTGAGACATTGAGCCGTGATGAGAAAAAGACAATGGAAAACCTGATGGAATCATCCAACTTCAAACCAAATCAGAGTGTGAAGAAGAAGATATTCTCTCATTTCAAAGAGATGTTTCAATAACTCATCCATTTCATATAGATAGAATAGCCGGTCTTTCTGCTTGAAAGACCGGCTATTCTATTTAAAAGGAATGGAAACTCAATGATCAATCTGCCGGATAACGCACCCCAAGCTGATGACGGATCTGGTCAAGTATCTGCATAGTGATGAGAGAGTTAGCATGACTATTGACCAATGATTCTCGCTTTCCGGAAAGAATGAGATCAATAAACTCAGCCACCTCATAGTAATATTCCTCCCCACAATGATGACGCGTCAAGACTCTCTTTTCGCCATTTCGTAAAGAGAGCGTTACCTCTTTGATGATGTTGATACGATCCATCCAAATCGTTCCCTCCTCTCCTTGAATCTCTGTCGGAAGTGTCGAGTCAGAGACCTTAGAAAAGAGAACAGTCGCTGTCATATCGTCATAAGAGAAAGTGACACTGCCCTGCGCATCAACACCGGAAGAGAGTTTGAAGCCAGTCGCCTGGATTGATTTTGGAGCACCAAAGAGCACAACCATCGGATAAATGGTATAGACCCCGATATCCACCAAAGCCCCATTAGAGAGCGCCGGATTGAAAGCATTGAGCACAACACCCTGTTTGTATTTGTCATAACGCGACGAATACTGACAGTAACAGGAAAAATAGTTGCGCACTTTTCCGATGGAAGGCAGCGCATCAAAAACGGCTGAAAAGTTGGGAGTAAGTGTAGGTTTCATGGCTTCCATAAGCACCAATTTCTGTTTAGTTGCGACAGCAATCATCTCACGCACTTCACGGGCATTAGATGCAAACGCCTTCTCGCACAACACATGTTTGCGGTGTTTCATAAAAAGGATGCTTTGTGAAGCATGCAATGAGTTGGGAGATGCAATATACACGGCATCAATCAGCGGACTCTCCGCCATCAGTTCCAAAGAAGTATAGGTATGTGGGATCGCATGTCTCTCGGCAAACCAGTCAGCCTGCGCCTGTGTGCGCGAATAGACGGCGGTTAATACAAATCGAGGATCCAACAGGGCTCCTGCTATGACTTTATCAGAAATAGTATTTGTGCCAACAACTCCAAAACGGATCTTCTTGACGGATTTTACAGAATCATTCATTTTACGGCTATCTTAGTTGTATAAATTGCTCCATTTGTTCTTTTCACAGTCAGCAGGTAGTAGCCGGCAGGCAGGGAAACTGTACTGAAAGTCGGTTCAAGGGATATCAAGATCGGCGAACCGACAATGGATAGGATCGAAACCTGAGTGATATCTTCTCCCGACACAGTCACAAGCTCTCCTTCCTGATACACCCGGATGTCAGCGTGTAACTGTTGGGAAGGATCATCCAACAGACCATCATACGGAATGAAGGTAAACTCAAAATTGGACGGTGTATCAGACAGAGCCCCTTTACTCAGACGATCCACATCAAAATAGAGAGGAGCGACTCCGGCTGTACCACCCGTCTGAATCGCATACTTCAATCCATTATAAAAGATGGAAAAGGTGTGCATATCCGCATCATACGGAGTCGTTGACTCTTTGGAAAAAGCACCTTTTTCATTCACATAACAACTATCTTTCATGCTTGCCAGTTTGTAACGATCTCTGGCTGCATCATAAGTTACAATCCATCCTTGTCTAAAATCGGTATCCTCTGCCTTCAGTACTCTGAACTTCGGAGGAAGCGTCGAACCTACAGTATGATTATTGGTCAGATACAAACCACCATATTCCATGTAATAGTTTCCATCCGCAAGTCGGTTCTTCTCCACAAAAGGGACGAGGCGGAAATGCTCCAAGTCAGTCGTTCCTTCCACAGCGGATAGGATAATGGTGTGCATTCCCGCCGCTAAGAAAAAAGAGCTACCCAACGTGATATCAGAAAAGTTGGAAGCCGTGGCTCCAGATAAAGCACCCTTCGATACTCCGTCAATGGATACGTCTACTTTGTATGAGTCAGATTGAGCTTGGGCAAATGCAGAGATGTTAAAAAAGGAACTATCTGCAACATACACCGTATAACGAGTCCACTCCCCCTCTCTCAAGGAGATATAATAGTTATTCAGAAAGGGACTAATGTAGATGCCATCTTTTCGATAGACACTACCCTCATTGGTCTGATACACGGAATGAAAAGCCTCTCCCTCTACTCCATTGTCATAGTTTTCGGCTTCCACCAAACCTACAGCACCCCGAGTAAACGTATACGTCTTACCCGCTACCGTTGGAAACTGGATACGGTTTCCGTCGATAATCTTGACCGGAATATAGGTATTGTCATCATCTCTTAGTTGGTAATTCGTAATGCCCGGATAGGCCAGATCACATAATGATCCACCTTCGGAGAGAATCACAATGCGGGCCGCTTTCAGTGCCTCCCACTCGATGTCGACCTGAAAATCGCCCACAGCCCGCAAACCAGTGACTGAACCTTTGGGCCATACAGAAGGAAGCGCCGGAAGGATCTGCAAGATATTCAACTGACTTTGAAGCAGCATTTCAGAGACACCCGATGTCGCACCAAAGTTGCCATCAATCTGGAACGGAGCATGCGCATCCAGCAGATTCTCATAAATGCCACCCGCATACTGATTGGTCGTAGTCGTCGTAGAGAGTTTCAATGCCGATTTCAAAATCTTATGTGCATGATCACCATCCAGCGCACGCGCCCATAAGTTGATTTTCCAACCCATTGACCATCCGGTACTGATATCGCCACGGGCAATCAGTGATTTGATGGCAGCATCAAAGACGGTCTTATCAATCAACGGAGAGATCTGATTGCCGGGATAGAGTCCCATCAAGTGAGAATTATGACGGTGCCCCGCCTCGCCGACCGACTTATCCGAATACTTCCACTCGCGCAGATACCCTTCGGCATCAATATGCAATCCATTATCCAGATGTGCAAACTTAGCTTTCAAGTCGGTCACAAAAGCAGCATCTTCATTCAGTTCGTCGCCCAACACCTCCATCGCCTGCAGCGTACTGTTAAACAGGTCCCAGACCAACTGTTGCGAGTGAGCGGTACCATCCTCTGCGGCCGGTCCGTTTTCGGGCGAATATTCATTGGGGCAAACCCAGGTACCATCTTTCACCACCCTATCCTGAATCAATCGCTCCAGCCAAAAGTCACAACAACTCTTCATAACCGGATAAGCCACATTTTTCAGATACTCTTTATCCATCGTAAAACGGTAATGCTGCCACATGTGCATACAATACCAGGCATTAGCGATGACATAATTGTGCATAAAGCCACCATGATAACCAAAAATATTGTTCTCTGTGTATAGCGTCCATCCTTTCGTCTGACCGGCATCTTTCGCATTTTGCTTCCACTGAGAATGAAGCTGCGACTCGTTATAGATATAGTTCAGGAAAGGTTTGTGCAGATCCGAAAGATTCGTTGGTTCGGCGGGCCAATAATTCATCTGCACATTGATATTACTATGGATGTCGCTGCTCCAGGGAGGATCATTGCGATGATTCCAGATACCTTGCAGAT
>JAQUZH010000110.1 GCA_028691445.1 Bacteroidales bacterium
TAATTGCGACAATGCGGTTTTTCGCTTCTTCTTTTCCAACCTGTTTTTCCAGTTGAGTTTTGAGAAGGCGAAAAGTTAAAGCTGTTTCAGTTGTTGTACCTGATTTGGAAATATTGATGATACCAAACTGTTTGGTTTTCAAGAAGCTTGACAATTCGTACAAATAATCCTCGCTGATATTGTTTCCTGCATACAATACGACCGGAGATTCACTTTTCTGTAACAGAGAGAAGCTGTTAGAGAGTGCATCAATGATTGCTTTAGCACCCAGATAACTTCCACCAATACCGGCAACAACAACAACCTCACAACGCGAGCGAAGATCAGCCGCAGTCTTTTCTATATCCGCGATATCTTCCTTAGTAATTGAAGAGGGAAGGTGTAACCATCCAAGAAAGTCGCTACCTTTACCTGTACCGTTTTGTAGCATTTTGGAGGCGTTTATCACATCATTCTCATAAGCCTTAACAGCAGCTTCAGAGATGAATCCCAGAGTTTTTTGAATGTTTAAACTAATATTTTCCATTGTTTATCGTTTTGTGAATTATCTGAATCGTTCAGATAACAGTTTTATTTCTTTACTTGGAGATACTTTTTCATATAAGATATGGTGCATGGCATCCAGTATTGGCATGTCCACCTTATATTTCTCATTTATTTCCTTGATACATTTAGTTCCATAATAACCTTCCGCTATCATCTCCATTTCAATTTGCGCAGTCTTTACAGAATAGCCTTTGCCAATCATTGTTCCGAAAATACGGTTTCGGCTAAACATTGAATACGCTGTCACAAGAAGATCCCCAAGATAAGCAGAATCTTTTATGTTGCGATTGATCGGGTGCACAGCATTTACAAACCGATAGATTTCCTGAATCGCATTAGAGATCAATACCGCCTGAAAGTTATCTCCGTATTTTAGTCCGTAGCAAATTCCGGCGGCAATGGCGTAGACGTTTTTCAAGACAGAAGCATACTCCATGCCGATAACATCTTCGCTGATAGAGGTCTTAACAAAGTTGCAATTCAGTCTCTTGGAAAAGAGTTTGGCTTTGACCGTATCCTTGCATGACACCGTGAGGTAAGAGAGACGCTCAAGCGCAATCTCTTCCGCGTGACACGGTCCGGCAAGAACAATAATGTTTTCAGCAGGAACGCTATAGAAATTTGTCAGATAATCAGAAATAATCATGTTTTCATCCGGGACAATTCCCTTTATTGCAGACACGATGATTTTTCCTTCCAATTTGGTGCGCACCTTCTTTAGGTGCATCTTAAGAAAAGGAGATGGAACCGCAAAAATAAGCGTATCAGAATCTTTGATAATCTTATTGATGTTTGAGTAACAATGAATTCGGTCGGTGTCAAACTTCACGCCTGTCAGGTATGCGGGATTATGCTTCAACCGTATAAAATCATCTATACGATCTTGGCGACGCATATACCAATTGATTGAGGCGTCATTGTTCAACATCATTTTTGCAATAGCGGTAGCCCAACTTCCACCACCTATTACAGCTATTCTTCCTGGTAGTTTTTCCATAAAGATTGATTGGGTCTTATTATTTTGCAACTTTTTGAATCCATCCTTCTACTTCTTCAAGCGTTGGATTCTTTAGTTCGAGCTTGTATTTTTTATTGAGTCCGCAAATTTCCTGATGTAAACGTCCCGGGTTAAGATCGATCAGATCTTCAACGCTGTAAACTCCATTTTTTTGAAGCACCGGTACCCACTCTTCTGGAACACCTAAAGCGGTGTATTTCGAAGCAGGATCTTTCTTCTGAACCTTTTCCGGTTTCATCTGAGGGAAGAAGAGCACTTCCTGGATGGTTGTTTGTCCGGTCATTAACATGACTAAGCGATCCATTCCGATACCCATCCCGGATGTAGGAGGCATACCATATTCCAATGCGCGTACAAAGTCCATATCAATAAACATTGCTTCGTCATCCCCTTTTTCACTCAGTCGGAGTTGATCCTGAAAACGTCCCAATTGATCGATTGGGTCATTCAATTCGGAATACGCATTGCAAAGCTCCTTGCCATTGACCATTAATTCGAAGCGTTCAGTCAGTTCCGGATTACTACGGTGTCGTTTGCAGAGAGGAGACATGTCAATCGGATAGTCGGTAATGAATGTAGGCTGGATATAATTACCTTCGCATTTTTCACCGAAGATCTCGTCAATTAATTTCCCTTTACCCATTGTATCATCCGCTTCGATACCTAGATTTTTGCACACATCACGCAGTTGCGTTTCATCCATATCAGTGATGTCGATACCGGTAAAGTCCTTTATCGCATCGATCATGGTTACCCTTTTGAAAGGAGCTTTGAAGCTGATCGTTTGTTCGCCTACTTTCACTTCCGTCGTACCATTCACATCCAGACAGATCTTTTCCAGCATTTTTTCTGTAAAGTCCATCATCCAGTTGTAGTCTTTATAGGAGACATAAATCTCCATACAAGTAAACTCCGGATTATGTGTGCGGTCCATTCCTTCGTTACGGAAGTTTTTCGAAAACTCATATACACCTTCAAAACCACCCACGATAAGACGTTTCAGATAAAGCTCATCGGCAACGCGCAGATACAAAGGCATATCCAAAGCATTATGATGCGTGATAAACGGACGAGCAGCGGCACCACCGGGGATAGCCTGAAGTATCGGGGTTTCCACTTCCATGTATCCTTCCTTATTGAAGTACTCGCGCATAGAAGAATATACCTTGTTTCGTTTGATAAAGATATCTTTTACTCCGTCATTCACTACTAAATCAACATACCGTTGTCTGTATCGAAGTTCAGGATCTTCAAAGGCATCGTAAGCAACACCATCTTTATATTTGACGATAGGAAGGGGGCGTATAGATTTAGACAAAACGGTTAGTTCCTCAGCATGAATACTGATTTCTCCCATTTGAGTGCGAAAGACAAATCCTTTGATTCCAACAAAGTCGCCAATGTCCAACAGTTTCTTGAATACGGTATTGTACATTTCCTTGTTTTCATCCGGACATAAATCATCTCTAGAGATGTAAATCTGAATCCGCCCTTTGGAGTCTTGCAATTCCATGAATGAAGCCTTTCCCATAATGCGTTTAGACATAAGACGACCGGCAACCGAAACTTGGCGCGGACTCTCCTCCTCTTTGAAGAGCTCTTTTATAGTTGTGGAAAAGTCTGTCGTTACATATTGTGCAGCCGGATACGGTTCGATACCTAATGCGCGTAGCTCATCGAGACTTTTTCTTCGGATAATCTCCTGTTCGCTTAATTCAAGTAAATTCATTTGAATAGTCTGATTTGAAATATTATGCAAAAGTACAAAAGTTCGTACACTCAACCTTGTTTTTTTATTATAATTAGGTCTTTGCGTACAAATATAGGAGAATTCAACGATTCTGGAAGGAGAAAAAGTACTTGTTGTACCCTTTTGAGTTTTTGTGCTATCATCGTTTGCATGTAGGTAATCTCATTTCTTTTCCCTCATATTTTGATTAATAGCAAAATAGGATTACTTTTGCACATCTTATTTTAGAAGAAGCAAAATGAAAATACATAAAGAAGGCACAGAGATTATTCTTGCTGTTGGATTGGGCTTTTTGGTGGTAAATGCACTCACATACTTTTATGCACCCGAAATACTATTCTACACAGTTTTGCTGCTGACCTCAATTCCATATTGGATAGTTATTAATTTCTTTCGTTCCCCTTCGCGTCATTTTCAGGGAGATACACACAAAACAGTTGTTTCTTCAGTAGATGGGAAAGTGGTTGTTGTCGAGGAGGTACTTGAGGATGCTTACTTTCATGACAAAAGGTTACAAATTTCCGTTTTCATGACGGTGCTTAATGTGCATGCCAACTGGTTTCCGGTCAATGGTATAGTGAAGCATGTCTCCCACCAGAATGGTCGTTTCATGGCTGCCTATCTTCCCAAGTCAAGTACTGAAAACGAGCGTTCAACGGTCGTTATTGAGACACCGGAAGGAGTTGAAATTCTGGTTCGTCAGATAGCTGGTGCCATGGCTCGTCGTATTGTGACCTATGCAGAAGAAGGAGATAAGTGTCATGTCGATGACCATCTGGGCTTTATAAAGTTTGGTTCTCGTGTGGATATTTATCTTCCACTGGGTACCGAAGTCTGTGTGAAGGTGGATGAAATCGTGACCGGAAACCAAACTGTCATTGCGAAGTTAAAATAATCAGAGTTGATGCGAACGATAACGAAGTACATACCCAATACAATAACCTGTCTGAATCTATTTTCAGGCTGTGTGGCTTGTGTGATGATCAGTCAGGAAGAGTTTTTTCTTGCAGGTCTCTGGATCATCCTTGCTTCACTCTTTGATTTCATGGATGGATTTGTAGCCCGTATGCTTAAAGCTTTCTCTCCTATAGGCAAAGAGCTGGACTCTTTGGCAGATGTTGTAAGCTTTGGAGTAGCCCCTGCTTTTATGATTTACATGTTGTTTACCAGTTGGATGGCTGAGTTTGACGGTTTTTTCGCTCAATATTTTCCCTATCTAGGTTTCCTTGTGGCCGTTTTCTCCGGTTTGCGTCTTGCAAAGTTTAACATTGATGATCGTCAGACAACCTCTTTTATCGGACTTCCCGTACCTGCTAATGCTCTCTTCTGGTGTGCATTAATCGTTGGCGCGCGCGAGTGGCTTGATACTGTTCCCTACAACTATTTGTGGCTTTTGCCACTGGTTTGCTTCTCTTCCTGGATGTTGGTCTCTGAAGTGCCGATGTTTGCTTTGAAGTTTAAAACCTTTGCATGGAGTCAGAATAAGTTACGTTATTCATTCTTGCTACTCTCCATCTTGCTTATTGTGCTGACAGGTATTCCGGGAATTTCTCTTGCTATTATTCTGTATGTCCTGCTTTCTCTTTTCAACAACAGAAAGTAAAACGTTTTTATTTCGGTCTTATTATGAAGTACTTACTCATATTTCTTTTGATCCTTGCGATCTTTTATGCCGGCATCAATGCATTGATGGGTGGTTTTTTCCGGATGATGTTTGGTTATGATCCTCGCAAACAACAACATCCCAAAAATAATCAGCAACAACGTAAAGTTGAGAAGGACAAGTGGTATGCACCAAAGAGAAACAAAAAGAAGATCATTGATCACCACGAAGGAGAGTACGTTGATTACGAAGAAGTAGATTAACGTTTTCGTTTAAAAAAAGAAGTCATCAGTTCGCTGCATTCTTTTTGCATGATTCCTCGGGTAACCTCTGTTTTGGGATGCAATGGTGAAGGAGAGAAGAGCGAATAACCCCGTTTCTCGTCCGCCGCCCCATAGACAATCCGACTTATTTGCGACCAGCCCAGAGCACCTGCGCACATGATACAAGGTTCGACGGTAACATAAATGGTACATCCCGATAAATATTTAGCACCGAGCAAATTCATGGCTGAAGTAATGGCCTGCATTTCTGCATGCGCGGTTACGTCGTTCAACCTTTCGCAGAGGTTGTGTGCCCTTGCAATAATCCGATCTTGAAACACAACAACAGCGCCTACCGGCACTTCTTCTGCCTGAAAAGCCGTTTCGGCTTCTTTCAAAGCCATTTTCATAAAATATTCGTCGTTCATCGATTATCCTTTCATCTCCCAAGGTTCAAACAAGGTGGGGTAATCTTCGTCCAGTTTCTGTAATACCTGAGATAGTAAAGTTTCGCGCAGATAGTGAGAGCGGTTTTCTATTTTGTATTTATTCAGATAATGGTTCATCGCTTTCAGCTCTTCAGAGTTAAGCAAAAAAGAGACTTTGAATTGGCGCAATCCTGTATGCTGTTGCACGACCTTTGCTTTCTTCATTTCACGCATTTTTTGAACATGGGTATTCGATTAAAATAGCTCTTACAAAAGTAACTTTTTGTGCTGTCAGTGCCAAATTTATCTTTTATTTTTAAACAATTGACCTCCGAAAGTATAGAATTATTGCACAAAACAGCTCTTTGTGTGTAATATATCTTACCTTTGCACCAAACTAAGAACTTTAAAGTATGAGTTACAACTTATTGAAAGGGAAAAGAGGAATCATTTTCGGGGCATTAAATGAAATGTCTATAGCATGGAAAGTAGCAGAAAGAGCTGTTGAAGAGGGTGCGATTATCACCTTGACTAACACGCCGATGGCGGTGCGTATGGGAACTATTAATGAGTTAGCCGTAAAGTTAAATACAGAAGTGATACCTTGCGATGCAACCAATGTTGAAGATTTGACAACGGTCTTTGAACGCTCGCAGGAGTTGCTTGGAGGCAAGATTGATTTTGTGCTTCACTCCATCGGAATGTCGCCGAATGTTCGCAAGAAACGTACCTATGATGATCTTGATTATGACCTGTTGAGTAAAACACTAGACATATCTGCCGTCTCGTTTCATAAAATGATTCAGTGTGCGAAGAAGCTGGATGCGATGAATGAATATGGCTCTATCGTTGCCTTATCCTATGTAGCCTCTCAACGTACTTTCTTTGGATATAACGATATGGCAGATGCCAAGTCGCTGTTGGAGTCTATTGCACGTAGCTTTGGTTATATCTACGGACGCGAACGAAACGTGCGTATCAACACTGTTTCTCAGTCTCCTACACAGACGACTGCCGGAAGCGGAGTGAAGGGAATGGATCATCTGATGGACTTTTCCGACAAGATGTCGCCGCTTGGCAATGCCAATGCAGAGGAGTGTGCCGACTATTGCATCACCCTTTTCTCAGACTTGACCAAGAAAGTGACGATGCAGAATCTCTTTCATGATGGAGGCTTCTCAAGCATGGGTATGAGTTTGCGCGCGATGAACCAGTACAGCAAGAGCATGGAAGAGTTTATTGACGAAAACGGAAACATAATTTACGGATAACCAAGGTATAATGTTAGTACAGATTTTTCCGGTCAATCCCAATCCAAAAGAGATACAAAAAGTAGTCTCCGCGTTGCAAGAGGGCGAGTTGGTCATATATCCGACAGATACCTCTTATGCAATCGGTTGTGATGCGCTGAATGTACGAGCCGTCGAACGGATATGCAAACTGAAAGGAGTCAACCCTCAAAAGGCCAACCTCTCTATCATCTGTGCCGACATGAGTACCGCCAGTGAATATGCAAAGATAAACGACCGGGCTTTTTCACTTCTGAAAAGAGGACTACCCGGTCCTTTTACCTTTATATTGCCGGTCAACTCCTCCCTGCCGAAGTTATATAAGAATAGAAAGACCGTAGGAATCAGAATCCCCGACAGTGCTATTGCAGTTGAGATCGTCCGTCAGTTGGGCAATCCATTACTGACCACTTCGGTGCCTGTATTGGAAGAAGAGATAGAATACAGCACAAACCCCGAACTGATTTACGAACTCTGGCAAAAAGAAGTGGCTATTGTTGTCGATGGTGGCATAGGCGATGGCTCACTTTCGACTGTAATTGATTGTTCGGAAGATGAATTTAAGATTATTCGTCCCGGAAAGGGTGAGATAGATTTCTGATAGTCGTTCGTATATAACATCATGAAAATTGTTGTTTTTACCGGAGCCGGTGTCAGTGCAGACAGTGGTATCTGTACCTTTAGAGGCGGAAACGGGCTGTGGGACTCCTATCGCATTGAAGATATATGCACGGCCGATGCCATGCTTCACAACCGTGAAGAGGTGATCAAGTTTTATAATATCCGTCGCAAGGAACTGCTTTCCGTCGAACCCAATGCTGCCCATGTAGCGATCAGCAAACTGGAAGAGCACTTTCGTGTGCAGGTCATCACACAAAACATTGATGATCTTCATGAGCGAGCAGGAAGTAGCGATATCACCCATTTACATGGAGAATTGCGCAAACTACGAAGTACAAAAGACGAACATCTGATCTATCCCATCGAAGGGTGGCAACAAGATCCCACTGCCCACAGCAAGGGTGATGGCGCTTTACTGCGCCCTTTTGTCGTCTTCTTTGGCGAGGCGGTTCCCATGTTTGAACAAGCAGCAGAAATCGTATCCACAGCCGATCTGTTTATTATTGTCGGCACGTCATTGGCAGTCTATCCGGCAGCTTCATTAGTAAACTACGTACGTCCCTGGGTACAGATCTATGTGGTAGATCCGGAAGTACCCAATGTAAGCGTGCCGCGTAATCCGATCGAATACATTCAGATGAAAGCAGCTCAGGGAATGCCTTTGCTGGCAGATAAACTAATCAAAGAGTACGCGAAAAAATAGTCTGTTTCCCTCTATTTTGCGCTCTGCACCTATAAAAGAAAGAGGCTACATCCCAAAATTAGGAAGCAGCCTCTTTTATTATTTATGAGATTCTTATTTACGTTGATTACGTTTGCGTTCGTTTTCATCCAAGATGATTTTACGCATACGCATCGCTTTCGGAGTGATCTCTACATACTCATCTTCTTTAATATATTCCAATGCTTCTTCCAAACTGAATTCGATTGGAGGAGGCAATACCGCTTTCGCATCCGAACCGGAAGCACGCATATTGGTCAGTTTCTTTGATTTTGTAACATTTACGACAAGGTCTCCCTCTTTGCAATGTTCACCAACCACCTGTCCGGCGTATACTTCTTCTTGTGGATTAACAAAAAACCGTCCTCTATCCTGCAGTTTATCCAAAGCATAGGCAAAAGCAGTTCCGCCCTCCATAGCTATGATTGATCCGTTGCTTCTACGGTCGATATCCCCTTTCCAAGGTTCGTAGCAAAGGAAACGATGTGCCATTACAGCTTCACCTGCTGTAGCGGTAAGTACATTAGTACGTAGTCCGATGATACCACGTGAAGGCATTTTAAACTCCAGATGCATCCGTTCGTTTTTGCTTTCCATCATGGTCATCTCACCTTTACGGCGACTTACCATATCGATGACGCGGCTGGCAACATCTTCCGGCAGGTTCACGGTCAGTTCTTCGATAGGTTCGCATTTCTGTCCATCAATTTCTTTCAAAATAACCTGCGGCTGACCGATCTGAAGTTCGTAGCCCTCGCGACGCATTGTTTCGATAAGCACAGAGATGTGCAATACGCCACGTCCCGAAACAG
>JAQUZH010000003.1 GCA_028691445.1 Bacteroidales bacterium
AGACAACAACACCCTCTCTTATTCATTTACCGAAACTACTAAACTGACAGTTGCAAATAGTAGTATACATTGTAATGGTCATAATGGAACAGCGGGAACAGGTAGTAACATCGTAGGTTGGGATGGAACAACAACAATCCAATCAAGATGGATCTTGAAAGAAGTTGTTGTCACAAATGACATGGTTCTCAATGCAATTGCAAATGCTGAAGCAGCTTTGATTGCTGCCGGTCCAGAAGGAACGGATACATACAATCAGATTGCTGGAACAAAAGACACTTTGATGGCTGCCATCTACAAAGCAAAAGTAATCGCTGAAGGTCCTAAATTGACAATGGCCGGTTATTCTGCAGCTTCTGCTGCTTTGAATGATAAAGTAGTTTGGTTCAAGGATCAGATCATCAAACCAATTCCTTTCACTCCAACAGATGGAAGTGTATTCGTAATTTCAAGAGCTTCTGATGGTAAGTCTCTGAATAAGTTTGGTGATATCACATGGAATGAACACCGTATGTCTTTTGATGCAGTTGGTAAAACATGGGCATTCAGCACAACAGGTGGTGATAAATTAGGAACATATGCTGCAAAAGAAGGTAAAGTTATTGCTGTGAAGTCTGGTGCAAGCTATCGCCTTAAATATGTTGGTAATGAACTTCAGAGTGCTTATACCGGATGGGTTCGTCTTTCAACCTATATCAAACCTTCCAACTATACAGGTTCTGATTCTTATTTCACATTCTTGAAAGATTCTCAAGGTAGAGTAAGTATGCAACAAACCGGTGGCAGTTATTTTGAAGCTGATGGTCTCACTTTCCAGAAAGGTGACACTATTGGTCTTTATCCTAAGACTGGTAATGACGTAAAAGCAAGTTATGACTTGATCTTTACACTCCAGGATGATGCAACTCCTGCAACAACGGCAATCACTGCTGCAAATACATTTGTGAGCTCGGTTTCTATTGGAGAAAAAACATTCCAGTATCCTACTGCTGCTTATAACACACTGAAAGCTGTGGTTGATGCTGCTCAGGCTATTGTAACAGCAAATGCTTCTACAGGTGCTGTTTATGCTGCAGAAGGTGACAAGGTTAATGCTGCTTTGGCTGCGTTTAAGTTAACCCGTATCGCTCCTGAAGTAGTCACTTTGACTCCTGGTGATATTTTTGTGATCAACAGAGCTTCTGATGGTAAATCATTGAATAAATCAGGAAGTCAGCAATGGAAAGAACACATTGTTTCTTTTGAAGCTGAAGGTAATTTGATTACTTTGAGTGGTACAAGCTCTGATTTCCCAACCGGACGTTTTGTGACAGCTAAGACTGCTTTCGAAGTTGCTCAACCTGAAGGTGCTTCTTACTATCGTTTGATTGAAAAATCATCTGGCTTTATGTTGAGATGTGGTGGTTATCTTAAACCTAATGATGGTTCATGGACAGGAGCAGATGCTCAATTGGTATTCTCAAAGAATAACGATGGCAACTATCGTATCGGTCAGAATGGCAATAATTGGTACGCAAATGTAAATGGTGAATTCCTTGCTGACGCTGATGGTGCTGAGGCTGGTTATAATTTTAAACTGATCACTATTAATGCTGCTTTGACACAAGCAATTGCTGATGCTCAGTCACTGATAGCTACTGCATCTACAGTTGCAACTAAAGCTGCGGCTCCTCAAGTTCAGGCTGCTATTACAGCTGCACAAGCTGCGATCGCTGCTTCTGCTACACAAGCAGAACTGTACAATGCATGGACTGCACTGAACTCTGCTGAAAGAGAGTACAACTCTGCATCGATGAAATCTGATGCTGGCAAAATCGCAATCAGTTCAGAAGCAGGTGACTTCTTCTATACAATTGGAGATGCTGATGGTTGTCTCTTCACAGTAACTCCTGATACTCTTTTGGCTGAGGCTCCAATTTCCTTAGGTACTCTGTATCATCAGGTATTTAAGTTTGTCGGATCTGCTGCAGCAGCTAAGATTGTTGATTTGAGCAACAATTATTATATTGGTAAAGTAGGTGGCGTATTCACAATGGTTTCTACTGCTGACAGTGCCTCTGTATTTGCTTTATTGCTTAACCCGAATGGTTCATATGCAATGAAGGATAAAGCTGGTGTTGTTTTGTCATTGGACGGTTCAAACGAATTGTTTGTTACTCAGTACACGACTGCCGATGCTCTTTCTGTTGTTATTGACAGCGCTACTGTTGCTTACAATACAACAAAAGACGGTGTAACTAAGGGATTCTATCGTACAGCTGACCGTGCTACATTGAAATCTGCTACTGAGCTTGCAACTGAAATCAGAAACAACAATCTGATTACTGTAGGTGATTATTATACTTCAGCTTTCAACACATTGAAAACTGCAATTGATACTTACTTCACGAAACAGATTACCGGATTGCTTTATAGTACTGAAGCTCAACCTGTATGGTTCTTCATTGCTAATCAAGCTGGTGATGCTCGTCAAGACATGTTGCTTACTGTTGATAGTGTTAATCCATTGTATGCTGCTCCTGCAGTTTACACTGCTAATCAGATGTGGAGAATAGAAACTTCTGTTGCTGATTCTGCATACTTGATCAACCGTGCTACAGGTGCTAAGATTGCAATCGTATCAGACTATGCTGATAGAAACTGGACTCCAATTATTAACCAGGCTACTTATGCTGGTGATGTTGCAAACACAACTGTTGCTGCTTGGAAGGTTATAAACAATGGTAATGAAACATATTCATTCACCTATACTGTAGAAACAGAAAACTATAACTTCTCTTTGAATAGTGCTGTAGAACAAGGTACTAACAGATATGCTATCATTGGTTCAAATGATCAGACAGAGCCTTCATTCAACTGGGCATTTGTAAATGCAATCCAGGAAGAAGCTGCTATCATTGATTCTGTAAACTTGAAGTTCTATGCTGCTCTTGATACAGCTGTTGCTCTGTATGCAAATACAGTAGAAGGTATGGATCTTGGCATGTATCTTGCTGCTGATCGCGTTGCTTTTGCAACTGCTATCTCTGCTGCTCAGGCTGTTGCTGCTGTTGATACAATCAGCGATACATTCTTTGGTGCAGGTTATCAGGCAATTGTTGCTGCAACTGAAGCTTATAGAAACAGTCAAATCAACGGTTTGGTATATAGCACAGAAGATGTTCCGACTTGGTATTACATTGTGAACAAGTCTGCAGATGCATCTAACGGAATGTACTTGACTGCTACTGACAGCGTATTTGTATCACCGGTTGTTTATACAGCAAATCAAATGTGGAGACTTGATGGTTCTGCAGCTGCTGCTTATTTGATAAACCGTGCTACAGGTGATTCTATTTCTGCTGATTCTGTTGCTACTGCATTCCAGATCACAAGAACAGAACTTGTTCAGAATATGAATCCTGCAACTGCTGAAGACACTTATACATTCACAACAGAAGCTTACAAGCTTGCTATTGGTGCTGCATCAGGTGAATTCTTCAATATCGCTAATGGTGAAACAGCTGCTACATTCAACTTTATGGTAGCTACTCAGGATGCTGCTGAGATCGTTGACTCTGTTAATGTGAAGCTTGCTGCTCTGATCGCATTTGGTGATAGTATTGTAAATGCTGATGCAGTAAATGCTGCTAAGGAAGTGGTTAACAATCCAGCTTCTATTGACGCTGACTTCAGAGTTGCTTATGTAGCATTCAAGGCTGCAAGCTTTGCTCAGTTAGACGCTGATATTACAGAAGCTACAATGCTGTTGTCTACTATTTCTCAGGGTACAGAACCTAACCAGGCTTCTAAATCTGCTCGTACAGCTCTTCAATCTGCTATTGCAAATGCAAACTCTGTGAAGAGTAACATTAACAATGGTAAGGATTTCTATAGCAATGGTATTCTTTTCGAATCAATTGCTAAGACTGAAGCTGCTATTGCTAAGTTTAGAGCTAAAGTTGTTAAGTCTGCTGAATTGGAAGCTTTGATTCTTGAATGTACTGATTTGATTAATGCTGCAATTGCTGCAGGAGGTGTTGATCAAACTGCAATCAATGTATTCCAGGCTGCAATTGATAAAGCAGGCTTGGCTGCAACAGCTGAAGAATGTGCTGAACAACTGATTGCATTGACTGCTGCTCGTGATGAATTCAAGAACTACTATGACAGCGTTGATGGAATATCTGCTGCTGGCTTGAATATCTACACTTCAGAGAAAGCAATCGTTGTAGAAGGTGCTGAAGGCGCAATTATAATCACAACTCCTGCCGGTGTTTCTTACCAGGTAGAAGCTCAGAATGTAACTACAATTACTATTGAAGCTGCTGGTGTATACTATGTAACTGCTAATGGTAAGACTGTTGCTGTAGCTGTTAAGTAATTAACAAGAAAAGATAAGTGGGAAGATTCTTCCCTCTTATTAAACAATATGAGAGAGTGCTGATGGTTTTACCGTCAGCACTCTCTTTTTCGTTTCATCTTACGGGAGTTTGTATCTATCTTTCAAAATAGTGAGGCTTATCAATAGTTCTTTCTTATCTTTACAGTATAATCAATCTATACCAGGGATGACTGACACATTCGCCTGCTTTTTGCAGCAATCTGTGCGGAAGCTATTGCTACTGCTGATAGCAGGCTTTTGCCATTTGGAAACGCATGCACAGCAATCTTTACTTACCGTTGATGAAGTGATCGAGCGAGTAGCCGACGGTGAAGAAGTACCTCAGCAACTTCGTGAAGAGTTGCTTTTTCTCTCTCAACATCCCATCCAGTTAAATCGTCTCACTCGCGAGACATTGAAGCAGATACCCTTTTTAAGAGACGATCAGATCGAACAGATGCTTCTCTATTTAGCCACCCACCAGCGATTTGAAACCCTCTACGAATTGCAATTGATCAAAGGCATGGATGCGATCACCATCCAAAACCTGCTACCGTTTGTTGTGTTAGGTACAGAAGAATCATCCACACTAAATGTCCGTCAACTGATCGCACGAGCCGACCATGAACTTTTCTTTAAAGGCAGTAGTTGCTTGCAAGAGAAAAAAGGATATGCACAAGACACCACCTCATCCGGTTCAAACAGTCGCTATCTGGGTGACAAGTATGCCCATTCATTTCGTTATCGCCTTACATCCTGCGATCAGCTTCAAGTCTCACTCATTGGCGATAAAGATGCCGGTGAGCCCTTCTTTCAGCCCAAATACAACAGAGCAGGGTATGATTACTATTCCTTTCATGCCGGACTGAGCAACGTCGGGATTGTCAATCGCTTGGTGGTTGGTGATTACACCCTCTCTTTCGGACAAGGACTCCTCATCCAAAGTGGCTTCTCGATTGGTAAATGCCTGTCCGGTGCCAATACAGGTTATGCCAATCAAGGAATAAAGTATCACTATTCCAGTGGCGAGAGCGATTATCTACGCGGAGTCGCATCTACACTCCAACTAGCCGGAGGAGCCTATACCTTCTTCTACTCCAGTCGCGCTCTTGATGCGCTCGGCGACAGTGTGGTTACCTCTTTCAAAGAAGATGGCATGCACCGCACAGTCTCCGACTTTGGAAAGAAGAACGCACTTCAGATGAAACTCTATGGTGCTCATTTGCAATACAATTTTGAGTTCTTTGAATTCGGAATTACCACACTCTCTTATCATTTCAATAAAGAGATTTCGCCCAGAAAGCAGCCCTATAACCTCTATTCCTTTCGCGGTACGCAGAATACCAATATCGGCCTCAATTACAGGCTTCATCTTGGCCGATTGCATTTCTTCGGTGAAGTAGCACAGTCGCGCAACGGAGCAAAAGCATCCATACTATCCGTACAATCGTCCCTCACATCCGATCTTCAGTTGGTGGCTTCCTATCGCAACTATGCCAAAGACTATCAAGCCTATTATGCCAATGCTTTCAGCGAATCAGCCTCTTCCAACGAACGCGGATTGCTTCTGTCTGCCACCTACAGACCCGTTTATACCTTTACAATCTCACTCTACGCAGACTGCTTTTCCCATCCCTGGCTCAGATATGGTGTTGACTTGCCCTCCAAAGGTTCCGATTATCGTGCCGCCTTTGATTATGTATTCTCCGATCGTTGGTCGCATCATCTCGAAATCCGATACAGGAAGAAGGAAAAGAATAGCCCAAACCCAGCTACCCTTGAGCCCTATACTACAACCAACCTGAAATACCAAACGATTTACTCTTTTGGCTCCTCCTTGAAACTGAAAACCTTATTCGCATACAACAGATATGAAGAAGAGAATGCTACCCCTTCGCAAGGCTATCTTTGTTCAGAGTTGTTGCAATGGAATAACCGAGCTACCCATCTTAAAGTCGATATCAGTGCTACCTACTTTCACACGGACAGCTACGACTCACGCGTCTGGTTGTATGAAAACGGAGGCCTCTATGCTTCATCCATGACCTCTCTCTATGGGCGCGGATCCCGATTAGGAGCCTCTACCGGATATAAGATAGCAGAGAACCTGACCCTTTGGGCTCGTTATGCGCAGACGAGCTATTCCGACAGAAAAGTGATAGGTTCGGCGTTGGAACAGATCAATGGCAATAGAAAAAGTGATGTTTCCTTCTATATCCAATGGTTGTTTTGAAATAAAGCGTATTTTTGCGACACTAACGATAATACACCATACTATGTCGATCCTATTCAATGAAATCATATTTGGACCCATACAAAGCCGGCGGCTGGGTGTTTCTCTTGGCATAAACCTATTGCCCAGAGATGGAAAGTTATGCTCTTTTGATTGCATTTACTGCGAGTGCGGCTACAATATACAGGGAAATGGGAAGAGTGGTATGCCAACCCAAGAAGAGGTGTCTCATGCACTCGAAACAAAGCTTCAGGAGATGAAAGAGTCGGGCACAGCTCCCGATGTAATTACCTTTGCAGGCAACGGCGAACCGACACTGCATCCCGCTTTCGAAGCGATTATCGACGATACCCTTGTGTTGCGTGATCGCTATTTCCCGAAAGCACGCATCTGTGTCCTTTCCAACGGCACACTGGTTCGTAAAGAGTCTGTATTCAACGCCTTGAACAAAGTGGATGAAAACATCCTAAAACTCGATTCTGCGATACAGGAAACAGTCAGAAGGATCGATGCGCCTAATTTGCGCTCCTTTTCAATTCACGATACGATCGCCTCGTATAAGAAGTTTGAAGGAAAACTAAGCATTCAAACACTCTTTGTCCGAGGCACTCATAATGGAAAGACAATCGATAACACCACACCACTGGAGATAGCCGACTGGCTCAGAGCCCTAGAAGAGATCAATCCCGCTTCTGTCATGATCTATACCATCGATCGCGACACACCGGAAAAGAATCTCGAGAAAGTGCCGCTTGCCGAACTCAAACAGATCGCCGCAAAAGTCAAAGCACTCGGCTTTAAAACATCCGTTGCCGGATAAAAGAAAAGAGGTCTCAGCCAAGACGGCAGACCTCTTTCTTTTTTTCACTCTTTCCGCATCACCTATTTGATTTCCGGTTTGTGACTCGTACTCTTCTGTAGCTGTTCGACAATCGTTTGAGCCTTTGCTAAAGCTTCATCAATGTTGCTACAGATATTCTCTTCGCCGAGCAACTCATAAAAGCCCGCTTTCTCAAGCACCTGATGAACGTTTGGTTTGACGCCAGAGAGTACAATCAGCGTCTTCTCTTTCTTCGCCATACGGCAAAGGCTGGCAAGGTTATGAATACCGGTAGAGTCGATAAAAGGCACTTTTCTCATCCGGATGATCCGCACCTTTGGTTTGTCGCCCATCTGAGCCATTTGGTCCTCAAACTTATTAGCGATGCCAAAGAAATAAGGACCATCAATTTCATACACTTCGACACCATTCGGAATAGTCAGTTTCTCCTGATTGAGCGCAAGATCACTATCACCACTCAGATCAAGTTCGTCGGTAGACACAGAGATCTTCGTTGTCTCCGTTACGCGTCGCATGAATAACAAGCAAGCCAGAATCAGACCAAACTCAATAGCTATCGTAAGATCAAAGATTACAGTCAGAAAGAACGTAGTCAGCAAGACCGAGATATCTGATTTAGGATTCTTCATCAGGGAGCGGAAGGTACGCCATTCACTCATGTTGTACGCCACAATTACCAACACACCTGCCAGACAAGCCATCGGAATCAAACTCGTCAGCGAACCAAGGCAAAGTAAGATCAACAAGAGCACAATCGCGTGAATGATACCAGCCACAGGCGTACGTCCGCCGTTATTGATATTGGTCATTGTACGTGCTATTGCACCTGTCGCAGGAATACCACCAAAAAGAGGTGTAAACAAGTTCGCAAGACCCTGTCCGATTAGTTCCTGATTAGAATCATGTTTCTCTCCGATCACACCATCAGCCACAGTGGCTGAAAGAAGCGACTCGATAGCTCCCAAAATAGCAATCGTAAAAGCCGCAGGAAGCAATCCTTTAATTACCACCCAACTCAGTTCGGGAACCTGAGCCTCAGGCAAAGTAGCCTGAATCGTATAACGGTCGCCAATAGTTTCGATCGATGTAATCCCGGCATAGTTTCTCAGAATATAGACCAGCACCGTCATGAAAATGATAGCCACCAGTGAACCGGGAACTTTTTTAGAGAACTTAGGTGTAAGGGCAATGATCAGAATACTCCCGATTCCCACAAACAAAGAGGGAAGATCCAGAGAAGAAATATGTTCGGCGTAAGCACCCCATTTGCTGATAAAGTCCGCTGGCGCGCTATCCATCCGGAGTCCAAACAGATCTTTGATCTGTGTCGCAAAGATAGTCAGCGCAATACCACTCGTAAAGCCGACAATAATCGGATAAGGGATAAATTTGATGATGGTGCCCAGTTTGAAGACACCCAATAAAATCAACAAGACACCCGCCATCAGCGTAGCGATGATCAGACCTTTCTCTCCATATTGTTGGATGATGCCATACACAATCACAATAAAGGCACCCGTAGGACCACCAATCTGTACTTTACTACCGCCGAAGAAAGAGACGATAAAACCACCGATCACCGCCGTGATCAGACCTTGTTGAGGAGAAACACCAGAAGCAATACCAAAAGCAATTGCAAGAGGAAGGGCCACGATACCCACGATAATACCCGCCATCAGGTCTGCAAAGAATTTCTCTTTCGAATAATCCTTTAAGGAGGAGAAGAGGGACGGTTTGAATTGAAAAACGTTCATTTCTTAAGAATGTTAGTTGTCTACTCGTTTGTTAAAGTTGTAATTTCGCCGCAAAGGTACTTAATATTTCAAATAAATATGTTCTAAAACATCTGTTTAATAAGCCTCATGACAAAAGATAACGTTGTATGTATTTCTGTCTCCTGTTTCGGTTTTAGAAAACGTACGAAAACAGCGCTATACCGCACTCTTTGAAGGAGAAGTTCGGCGCCTCTTCAAAACACTCCGGATTCAAATAGTAGATTATTTTAGGATAAAAAGGGCAATTATTGGCACCATCAAGTCGTTGAAAAGCGTATATTTGCAAAAGCAGAACATTCACTCATTAAATAATAAAAGACATGACTAAAAGTATCAAAGGAACAGAGACGGAGAAGAATCTGATGTGCTCATTTGCCGGCGAATGTCAGGCACGTATGCGTTATACCTACTTTGCCAGTGCGGCTAAGAAAGAAGGATTCGAACAGATTGCTGCTATCTTTACAGAAACAGCCGATCAGGAAAAAGAACACGCCAAACGGATGTTTAAGTTTTTAGAAGGAGGAACCACCGAGATTACAGCCTCTTTCCCATCGGGAGTCATTGGTCGTACGCTCGACAATCTTCAGGCAGCTGCTGCCGGTGAATTGGAAGAGTGGTCAGACTTGTACCCTGCTTTTGCAGAAACAGCCGAGAAAGAAGGATTTCCGGAGATTGCCATGATGTATCGCAAGATAGCTGTAGCAGAAAAAGGGCACGAACAACGTTACAACGCATTTGTAAGTAACATCGAAACTGCTTCTGTATTTGCCAAAGAAGATGAGGTCGTATGGCAGTGCCGCAACTGTGGCTATTTCCATGTCGGAAAGAAAGCACCCGAGAAATGTCCCGCTTGCCTCCATCCGCAGGCTTATTTCGAAGTCAAAGCAGACAATTATTAATCCTAACTAGAAAGGCTCTCCCGCAAGGGGAGCCTTTCTGATTTTTCACCCCCTTATCAGCATAACCTTTACTGATTTAGGTAGACACTTTTATGAACTTACACAGAAACAGGGGTTATATAAGGACAACTGATTAAGGATCAGCTGATTTGTGCTCATTCCGGGCCATTTTTTTTTTTTTTGCTTTCAGAATCGCCGATACCATGATTTTAATGCACCAACTGCACCAAGCCACACCTCTCAGTATCCTGTAGGGCAGTTTGGTCTGTTTTGATTTTACTTGCTCGCTCATAAATTGCTACCAAAAATGCTTGCGATTGTTCCTTTTTGATCTAGTTTTTGCACCAAACGGCTTTAAAAGGAGGTGCATAATTAACCTCAACGCTCGATTTTGATTGTCCAAAATTCCTGAAAAGTTTTCCCATAGTTTTGCTCGAAACTATGGGAAAACTTTTTCCTTTCTTCCGTATATTTTTCCAAAGTTTTCCGTATATTTTTTCGGAAAATACTTAAATCTTTTTATGATTATAAATCAAGCAGTTACAGCCATTGAAGAAAAGAAATAAGGAAGCCGCCTGAATGACCAACTACGACCACATACTCAGTCCCCGCCAAGTACCGCTCATCACGCAACACTTAGAGGAGATGTAAAGCAGGAGATTGTGGGTCAAGCCCGCAATGACGGTGTAAAAGTCCTCGGATGTCCTCAATAGTCCTCACTGCGATTTTTCCATGTCGTAGTGCAGAGAATGTAATGAGAAGCTCTGATTGTAAAAGGGATAGCGTAATGAATGTGTTCCTTTTTCGGGAGACTTCTTTTTCTTTCTACACGACGATCTCTTGAATGAAATAGCGAGTTTGTTTCAAATTATCGTAAAATGACCTCAAAAAGTCACATACTTGCAGGCGGAGTCGTTGTTTTCTAAAAGATTTTCGTATTTTTGTGCCCGATTCGTTCTTGTTCTTTGCAAGAACGTCTATGTCATCAATATTTAAACTCTAAAGAATCGTTTGTATGAATAACGTAGGAGAAAAAATTAAGTCTGTACGTGAGTTGCAAAAAATTACACGGGAAGAGGTAGCACAACGTAGTGGCTTGTCTGTAAAGCAAGTGGAAACTATCGAAGAGAATAATCTGCTTCCTTCACTCACCCCGCTTATCAAGATAGCCCGTGCGTTGGGTGTTCGTTTGGGAACTTTCCTGGATGATCAGGAAAACTTTGGTCCGGTGGTATGTCGTCAGGGCAATAGTCAGGAGACCATTCGTTTTACCAACAACACCGAGAATGAAAGCAAAAGTATGGGTTATCATTCGTTGGCTGCAACCAAGACAGATCGCCACATGGAGCCTTTTGTTATTCAGGTAGATCCAACGGGAGCTTCAGAGTTTAACGCTTCCTCTCACGAAGGCGAAGAATTTATTTATGTACTGGAAGGTAAGATTGAAGTGAACTATGGCAAAGACAGCTATACACTTGAGGCCGGAGACAGTATCTATTATGATTCCATCGTAGCTCATCATGTACATGCAGCCGATAGTACTACCGCCCGTATCCTTGCTGTTGTTTACACGCCAATTTAATCGGAGGGGATATGATGCAGTTATTTGACAGAACACTGGGAGATTGGCTTGAACATTGGGCAAAGACCACTCCTGATAAAGAATATTTGGTCTATTCAGACAGAAATCTACGGTACACCTGGAAAGAGTTTGACGAACGTGTCAACGATGCCGCCAAAGGTTTGATAGCTATCGGTGTGACCCGCGGTTCGCACGTGGGCATCTGGGCGCAGAATGTGCCCGATTGGTTGACCTATTTATATGCGTGTGCAAAGATTGGCGCGATCTATGTGACGGTCAATACCAACTACAAACAGAATGAGTTGGAGTATCTGACGGAGAACTCCGATATGCATACCTTGCTGATTACCAACGGTACGTTTGACAGCGATTATGTGGAGATGACTTATCAGATGCTTCCTGAGTTGAAAAACTGTCAGCGCGGACATCTACGCAGCGAACGTTTCCCGAAGATGCGCAATGTCATCTTTATTGGTCAGGAGAAGTACAGAGGAATGTATAACACCTCTGAGATTTTGCTGCTCGGATCGCATACGCCCGATGAACAACTGAATGAATTGAAGAAACAGGTCAATTGCCACGATGTGGTTAATATGCAGTACACCTCGGGAACAACCGGTTTTCCGAAGGGGGTGATGCTGTCGCACCACAACATTGCCAATAACGGATATCTTACCGGAGAGCACATGAAGTTTACCGGCGACGACAAACTGTGTGTCTGTGTGCCGTTGTTTCACTGTTTTGGAGTTGTATTGGCCACGATGAACTGTTTGACGCATGGTTGTACAGAGGTGGTGGTAGAGCGTTTTGATCCGCTGATCACACTGGCTTCTATTCACAAGGAGAGATGTACTGCCGTATATGGAGTACCTACGATGTTTATCGCCGAACTAAACCATCCGATGTTTGACATGTTTGATCTGACTAGTTTGCGAACGGGTATCATGGCCGGTGCTCTTTGTCCGGTAGAGGTGATGCGTCAGGTGCAGGAAAAGATGCACATGCATGTAACGAGTGTGTACGGACTGACAGAGACATCGCCAGGTATGACGCAGACACGCATCGAACAGTCCTTTGAGGAACGATGCAATACGGTGGGCTATGACTATGAGTTTACCGAGGTGGCGGTCATCAATCCGGAGACATTGGAAGAGTGTCCTACCGGTGTCATCGGCGAAATGTGCTGTCGTGGTTATAACTTGATGAAGGGATATTACAAAAATGAAGCTGCTACCAATGAGATTATGGACGCCAACGGCTATTTACATTCCGGCGATTTGGGCGTGAAAGATGAGAAAGGTAATTACACAATTACAGGACGCATCAAAGACATGATCATCCGTGGCGGTGAAAATGTCTATCCCCGTGAGATAGAAGAGTTCTTGTATCACATGCCGGGAGTGAAAGATGTGCAGGTTGCTGCCGTTCCTTCCAGGAAATATGGAGAAGAGGTCGGTGCCTTTATCATTCTGCAAAAAGGGGTGGATATGTGTAGCGGCGATGTACGTGAGTTTTGTAAAGGGAAGATCTCCCGTCATAAGATTCCGAAGTATGTCTTCTTCCTCGAACAGTTTCCGATGACCGGAAGCGGCAAGATCCAAAAATATAAATTGAGAGAAATGAGTCTTGAACTTTGTAAACAACAAGGTATTGAGGTGATATAAAAAGGAGACACAATAAGATGAGAAACATCATCCGTTTGCTATCGATGGTCTTGTTATTCTTAGGAATAGCAGGGCCATCTTTGGCTTATAGCCCACGCGATCTGCTGCAGAAGGAAGCAGACATCAACCGCTTGAAAGAGGTGCTTGTATTGAACCAGAAGTGGGTAACTTATCCTGCTTATAGTGATCGGAAAGGATGGGATACTCTTTTCGGACCTTCCAAGGAGATCTATATCCGGCGGGGAGAGTCGCGCCTTTCCTATGCTTGGAAAGTGATCAAGGCGACCGACTATCTGGAGTTTGCGAAAAGTGGTTCGCGCAAAGTGATGGAAAACCCGTTTGAAGAGAACAATAATGCTGTTACGGACCTTTTTCTCGCCGAACTGGCAGAGGGGAAGGGGCGTTTCATCCCGCAACTGATCAACGGTACTTTCTTCTATTGTGAAATGACTTCCTGGGCTCTCTCTGCCCATTTGGGGATACAGAAAGTAAAAGGTTCGCTGCCCGACTATAAAGAGCAGATCATCGAACTGACTTCCGGCGATATGGCCTCGGCTTTTTCCTGGATCTATTACTATATGAAACCGGAGTTTGATAAGGTTACTCCGCTCGTCGCCGAACGATTGCGCTCCGAACTGCAGAAGCGGATACTTGATCCGTATGTAAACAACGATACGTTTTGGTGGCTCAAGGCTACGAACAACTGGAATGTGTGGTGCAACTTCAACGCGTTGGAGAGTTATATGTTGCTGGAGAATGATCCCGATCGACTGGCGCGTGCTGTTCATCGCTCGATGCTCTCTGTCGATCATTTTATCAATTATAATCATGACGATGGGGCGTGTGAGGAGGGTACAAGCTACTGGGGGCATGCTGCCGGCAAGATGTTTGACTATCTTCAGTTACTAAGTGAGGTGACCGGCGGGAAGATTTCCATCTTTGACCATCCGATGATTCGTCATATGGGAGAGTTTATTTCACGTTCCTATGTAGGCAATGGCTGGGTGGTTAACTTTGCTGATGCTTCAGCCCAAGGCGGTGGCGATCCGCCGTTGATCTTTCGCTATGGAAAGGCAACAGGGAGTCAGGAGATGATGGCTTTTGCAGCCTATCTGGCTCAGGGAAAGGTGCCGGCGATGAATGGACGCGATATCTACCGGATCTTTCAGACGATGCAATGCAGAGACGAACTCCTGCAGACGAAAGGGGAACTCTCGCGGGCTCCTTACTCGTGGTATCCTGAAACAGAGGTGTGCTACATGCGCAACGATGTTTTCATGTTGGCGACGAAAGGTGGCTTTAACGCGGAAAGTCATAACCACAATGATCTGGGCACTTTCTCTTTGTATGTGGATACTATTCCGCTCTTTATTGATGCCGGAGTGGGCACTTATACTCGTCAGACCTTCTCTTCTGAGCGTTATACCCTCTGGACGATGCAGAGCGATTACCACAATCTGCCGCGAGTGAATGGCTTTTCTCAAAAGGATGGAGCGCAATACAAAGCCAAAGACACACGGTTTGATGCAGCAAAGATGCTTTTCTCTACCGATATTGCCGGAGCCTATCCCAAAGAGTCTGGTGTGAAGCGTTGGGTGCGCTCCTATACGTTGGATAAGAAGAGGCTTCTGATAAAGGATGCTTTCACGCTCGATTCGCTTCTGCAACCCAACCAGATTCATTTCCTGACCTGGCAAAAACCGGATTTCTCCACCGATGGAAAGATTCTGCTTTCGGTAGGAAAGAGGGAGGTCGTGCTTTCGTATGATGCGAAAGCGTTTACAGCTTCCTGCGAACCGGTTGTTCAGGAGGATAGCCGTCTTTCAAAGGTATGGGGGAAGGAGATCTTCCGTATCTCACTTTTGGCTAAAGAGAGGAAGATACAAGGGTCGTACTCCTATTCGGTTACGCTGAAATAGGGTTAGAGGATGTACTGCACTTCCTTAAACCAGTAAGATCGTATCTCGCCATCTTCTTTTTGGAGACGCAATATTCCGTTGGGCTCTACGGAAAGAATGGATCCTCTGATCTCCTCTTTGCGGAGCATGTCGTAGAAAGCGTAAAGACCATCGTTCCGATAGAGAGAGTCGAAGTATTGGATGCGTACGGATTCTTTGTCTGCGCGGATCTGTTCGTAATAGCGGCCTATGTGAGCGACAAACAGATCCAGAACTTCCTGGATAGAGACCTCTTTGCCAATAATTTGTATCAGTGAAACCGGATTAGGCAGATAGTCGGGAAACTCCTGCTGATTGATATTGATGCCAATGCCGAGGATAGAGGAGGAAATAACCCTTTCTGTCAGATTGTTTTCTATCAGGATTCCGGTAATCTTTTGATCGCGGTAATAGATGTCATTGGGCCATTTGATCGAGATATCGGAAACGTAACGACTCAGTGCCTCTTTAACTGCAAGGGCGGTGATCTGAGAAATGATAAACTGTTCGTTGGCTGCAACAAACGTCGGGTATAAAACCATGCTGAAGGTGAGGTTCTTCCCTTGCTCGGCACTCCATTTGTTGCCTGCCTGTCCTCTGCCTTGTGTCTGGATTCTGGCTGTGACGACAGATCCTTCCGGTACTTCCTCTTTGACGATCCACTCCTGAAGGTAGGTGTTGGTGGATGTGGTCTCTTCGAGATGTCTGATGATTGGATTCATAACTAGTTCGTCGGGGGTAAAAAAGAGTCTTCTATGTGTTCAAGGATGAAATGACCCGGTTCGCCGATGATAGAGATCACGTCAAATCGTACCTCTTTGTTGATTTGAAAATAGCGGATATAGGCATCTGTGGCATGAATAAGACGTCTGATCTTGAGAGCGCTGATTGCTTGCTCAGGGTATTCAAAGGTGGAGGTAGAGCGGGTCTTCACTTCCACTACTACCAGAAACTCTTTATTCTCGGCCACAATGTCCAATTCTTTCTTTCCACTCCGCCAGTTTCTGTGGCGAATCGAGTATCCTTTCTCAAGAAGCAAACTGACTGCTGCCTCTTCTCCTGCTTTCCCTATGTCATTGTGAGTAGCCATCAGTGTCTGCTTTCAAGATCCAGATAGAGGCTTTGCAGGAAGGCTTTTCCGTTCGTAAGGTTTGTGTCTGGAGACGAGCCTTCCGAAAGGATCACTTTCTTCGCCTGACAGTCATAGACTACCTTACTTTCAGGCGTCATGAAACCGAACCCATCGATAAATGAATAGAAAGCGAAGGGTTTCACTCCTTTCCCAAGGATGTTTTTGGCGAATGAATAAGAGTCGGTATTCATTCCCAACTGAGCCAGCAAAGTGGGCGCTATGTCAATCTGTGAGGCCATCGTTTCGATTCGCTTCGGACCTTTGATCGCACCACCCAGCCATACTACCGGAATGTCATACCTTTCGGGAATATGGTTCAGCATCGTTTTTGGATACTTCATGCCGTGGTCGGGGGTCAGGATAATAAGCGTATTGTCCCAAAGAGGAGATTTCTTGAATGTGTCCAGAAAGTCTCCCAAACAACTGTCTGAATAAGCGATGGAATTGAGGTAGGGATCGTCAAATTTCTTTGATCCGGGAACTTTAAACGGTTCATGGCTACTTTGGGTAAGCATTGTTTTCAAGAAGGGTTGATGTGTCTCTTGGTTTAAATCTGCCTTTAATTTATCAAAGACCAGATGATCATGTGCTCCCCATTTCGAGAGTTTGTCTTTCAACGGGAAGTCTTTATCTGAAATCCTGTTTTTATATCCTCCTGCGATCAGATACGACCGCATATTGGTGAAATCTTCATCTCCTCCGTAATAAAATTTCAGATCATATCCGGCTTCCTGCAAGTCTTTGGAGAAAAATGGCAGCGTCTGAGTCTTTGCAGGGTATCGCATGATCGAAGTCGTGGGCTGTCCGGGGTAGCCACTGAGTATGGATACGAGTCCGCGATCGGTACGGAAACTGCTGGCGTATACATTCGTAAATAAGATACCCTCTTCGCAATACCTGTTCAGATTGGGTGCTACATCGGGCAGTCCGCCTAAGGGAGCAACAACCGTGGAGGAAAAACTCTCTAGGATAATGAATAGGATGTTGGGACGATTGGTTTTCAGTAACGTGTCGGTATTTACATTCTCTGTTTGTAAAATCAATTGTTTGCGTGTTGCTTCAGCCTCTTCATTCTCCATGTAGCTGTAGCGCGACACATCAATCTTCTGACGGAAGAATGACTGCATGAAAAAGAACGTTGGATTGATAGCACAGTGATTGAGATACATCTTATCGCTGAAATAGGCCTTTCCGATATTCATGGTTGAAACATTAAATCCCCCACGAATAGGGTAAAACAAACTGATCGTGCATAGGAAAAGAACGATGGGAGTTGCTACCCCAACCTTCGGATAATTGGTGAAATCGCGTTTGAAGAGATGTACAAACAAGTATAAGAAGCATACAAACATCAGAAGGAACAAAGTCACCTCAAAGAAAATCAGAGAAGTGGTCATACTCGCTGCCGCGTCTTTGGGAGTCTCCAGATAGAAAAACACTGTGTTGTCCAGGTGAAAACCCCAATAGGAATAGAGTTCAAGATCGACTGTATAGATCACCATTGCAATGAAAAGCGTAATGGCATGATAGCCCACGAATACTCTTTTGATCCATGTTGGCTTGATCCAGCAAGAGAGAATAAGTAATAATCCCGGAATAACACTGATATAACCGGCCATGGAAAAATCGAGTACTTTGCCATAATAAATGACTTTCAACCATTGAATAGGTTCGAAGTCGCCGGAGATGTTCCAGTGATAAAGCATGAAGAATGGTTTCATTATCGCAAAGAGGATGACCCAATAGATAAAATACTTTACGAACGAGAGGATACGCCTTTTCATTGATGTCTGTTTTTAAGTTGCGCAAAAGTACTCAAAATATATTATTTGCGCCTCTCTTATGGTTTGGAAATAAGAAAACAGCCACCAGACATTTCAGCTGAATGTCTGGTGGCTGTTGAATAATGAGGGATCAAAGGGCTATTCTATTATTTGAAAACGATCTTGTGGCTTTCCGTTTGATCGATAGTAAGAATATAGAAGTTGTCTTTCAGATTTTCTTTTGATATAGAGAAGTGATTGTTTTCTCCTGTAACTTGATATTCAGTTTCTCCAAGCATATTGACAAAAGTCAACGTGTGTTTGTCTGTGTTGTTCAAAAGAATCTCAATAGAAGATGGAGTCTGAATAATTGTCGTTCCATTCTCTGACACTTTCATTTCGTCTGTTTCTACTCCTGTGGTAAAGAGGGCATGAGAAGATGTTTTGAAATAGATCGGCAATTGATTGACTACAAAATATTCAACCACCATCACTTCATATTCAGTAAGAGGCTCTAATCCGGTTACTGTATAGTTGCTTGACGTGCTGTTGCCCACACAGTAATAGCCGCTTCCTTCCAGTTTGCTGCCCGGAGCTGTCCAGTCTGCGCTTGCAGTATAGGTCACTTCATCGGTTGGGAAACCACCGTTCTCATTTGCTTTCTTAATGAAGACAGCGCGTTTTGAGCCAAGTCCTTTCGAGCAACTGATCGCAACACTGGTTGGATTCTCTTCTGTTATCGTTGTTTGTATTCTTGTTGCATCAACTGAAAGATTGAATGCACCTGATTTTACCCAAGCATCACCGTCAGGACCGAAGTTTACGCGGGATCCGGCGTGTTTGTTCATCGCATCTTCCACATTTCCGCTAATCTGATCAAATCTATAATAGACCTCCAAACCAGGATATGCGTCCATATTCTCAATTGGGCCGGATATGGTTTCAATCAGTTCGGCAGGAGTTCGTGCCACACTCCAGATCCTGAATTCATCGACAATGCCGCGGATGGTTTTTGCATTGTCACATCCGATCTTAAATCCATTGATCCATTGTGGAGCTTCTTTTAATGTAAATGTTTTGGATGTAACTTTCATCCCATTTTTGTAGATGGTTCCTTTACCGTTATCAAATACAAAAGCATAATGACTCCACTCTCCAATGGTAATTATCGGCGAAGACAACATCAGGTTGCTGTTATCAAACGTTACTTTCAATTTCCCATCTGTCGTGGTTTGCATTAAGATTGTACCGGATGCATCGCCCATCTGTTGGCCATCCGCGATATTTCCTGATGGGTTCATCCACCATTCAATGGTAAATTCCTTCAACGGTGACTCATTGAAGATATCTTCAATCTGAACATAATCATTGGAGCCGTCAAAGCTCAGGGCATTTCCTCCTCCCGGATTGAGTACGGTAATCAGATTCTTATTCGTGATTTGATTACTTCCAGCCTTATTTTCCACAATCAATGTCACAGAGTATGTTCCTGGTTTTGTAAATACAACGGATGGATTCTGTTCTGTCAGGACTTTGGTTTGTTCGCCTTCAATGATCCATTTCCATGCGGATGGTTCATTGAGACTTTTATCCGTAAACTGAATTTTCTCGCCTGTCAGGATAGCGTGTTTATCTGCCTCAAAGTCTGCTGTCGGGATGATGTTCAATACGTCAATCGCATTTTCCCTGACAATAGAATCTTTGCCGGAAGGATTTGTTGCTACCAATCGTACGGTATGTTTTCCTGCTTGTGAATAGGTCGTGTAAGCATGGAGCCCTGTGGCTTCTGCAGGTGTACCTCCATCAAAATACCAGTGATACTCGCAGAAATCTCCTTTTGTCAGATTGATAAAACCAATTCTTTCCCCCACGCTTACACCCGAGTAAGAGGGCACAAAGTTTGCTTTAGGAAGAGGCAGTGCTTCAATGACGATTTGTTGGACAATGGTATCCGCTATACTGCTATTTAATGCAATTAATGAGATGTCATAGATGCCTGGCCTCTCAAAACAAACGGTCGGATTGGCAAGGTCCTTATTGATAAGACCTCCTTCCGGAGCATTCCAGACAAATGATGTTGCGCCATCACTTGACGTGTTGATTAATTGCAGCACTTTGCCCGGATACAAACCTTCAACAGGCAGTTCAAAACCAGCAATAACCTCTGTGAGGGTTGCGCTGCCTGAAACTGCTGTTTGTGGGGTCATTGAATGATCTGAACTAACAAACACAGCGTGATTATTGCCTTTGCAATCAATCAGTTTTCCGTTAATTGTATCCATCTTGTAATAGCCAATCAGGTTCGATTCTCGTGAAGGATTAGCAATTTCGTTGTTTTTAAAACTGCTGATTTGATTTCTGGTACGAGCTGTATTCCATACCCGAAATTCATCAATCTCACCTTGTATTCCCGCTCCAAGTCCTGTGTTTCCAACATAAAAATTACTAATATCACTGATACCATTCCGGTTAGCAAATGATTTACTGCCGGCAAGCAGTCCGTTTACGTACAAAGTAATTGTTGGTCCGTTCACAACAACGGCGATGTGTGACCACTGATTCGTAGTAATAGAACCTCCATAAAAACGTTCTGATGTTGAGTAACCAACACAGATGGTTTTGTCTGAATTAAAATGCATCAGGAATGTACCCCAACCAGGGCCAATGTGCCAGTTCCAATTGGTAACCAGACTTGGCTTTGCCCAAAATTCTATCGTGAATTTGGACAAAGGCTGGTTAAAGAGTTCAGGTATAATGATACCGGCATTAGAAAACTTGACCGCATGACTATCCTCAATAATTATCTGCCGGAGTACCTTTTCTGATAAGTCTGACTCTCTTATTTTGCCATTGATGAAATAAATCGCACTTACCTGGTAACTCGATCCTTCCGGAGAATTGCTGTCCGAAAAGGTCGTTTCTGAGACAGGAAGATTGTCAGCAAGAAGTATTCCCTGCCGATAGACACGATATCCTTTCAATTCGAAAACGCTCTTTTCCGGAGCACTCCATTCCAGAGATGTAACACTTCTTGAATTTTGCACCAATGAGAGGTTTGTCGGTCTGTTTAATGGAGTTCCCGGTACTACAACAGAAAGAATAGTCTGTTGCCCATTATTTAAGATTTGTACGTTACGGTTGCCAAAAGGAATCTCAAGTCCGGAGTCATCCAGTTCATAATTCATAATTGCACAGGAATCGATAGTGCCGACTCCTGTTGAACCGGTCTTGGTAGATACAATAAAGAAATATTTTAGAGGCTTTGTTTGGTCAGAATAGTTAGACAGATCTGTCAGGTCATATCCAAACTTCATCGATTCATAGTGCATGCCGTTTTTCCATCGTCCAAGCATAGGAGCTTCGTTGCCTGCATATTTAAAGTGATGCATATCTACGGTCTTCTCCGGTTTTGTTGCAGACGTATCTTGTGATATTCCGACAGAGAGCATTATCTGATTACGGATCGTATAGTTCATAGAGATTTTAATAGTTCGTTTTGGCGCATAATCCTTGCGAATGTGCTCTACACCGGCTGTAATCCATGAACCCCATACTTTTGTTTCTGTGTTATAAGTAATACGGGCATTCTTATACGGACAGTAAACAAAACCATTATTACACCAGCCATCACTCCATGAGTTAGCTATAATCCAGGCACCTTTTTCATCCTCTTGAATAGTGCCGTCTTCATTCAGGTCAATTTCAATATCATCATCATAACCCACAAAGGTCATTGCGTGATCATAGCCCGGTCCCCAGTATTTCATGTAATATTTTCCGGCTTCATACGATCCGGCAGGTATAGTTGCTGTAGTACAACCAGATATTCCAACACCAAATCCTGCAATCCCTCCTGAATGAAAACTTGTATCCCCCCAGTGGTTCCAGAGCCATTGCTTTAAAAGTTCACGGTTCTCCTCATATTGCAAACTTCCTATTGAACTGCTTCCCTTCATGCGATTGAACATCGCACTGTACCATTTATCGTATCCTTGCATCCATCCAAACAGATCCTCATTTGTTTGGTTTCCAAACAATCCTGAATATGTTTTTCCTCCATAAACCACCGAATTTGGGATGCCATTAGCCAATGCCATCTCTTCTTTTCCGGAATTGTGATTGGTAAGCAGCCAGGTAAAGTGAGTTGGATAAATATTTTCGGGCAGAGAGCCATTCACATTTCGATAAGAGTTGATCTCATGTGTAAATTGATATCCAATTGCACTGGCAGATCCGCACGATCCGCCATCTTGATTGAAAATGGGAGGAAAAAAGCCATCTGTCGCATTGTTGACTTTTCGTGGACGCGATTCTCCAATGGATCTGCGATGCTTCAGTATGGATTGATAGAACTGTAGCTGCTTGTTTGAAGGTTTTGGCAGTGGCGTATAATCCGTATACTTGTTGCGATCAACGATGATGCTGTCTTCTTTTGTAGGTGTGTTTTGAGCTGACAGACCAGATAAGAAAAAGAAGAATGTGATTAGAAAGAAGAGATTTTTTTTCATGATTTAATTTGTTATAGAGAACAGTATAAAAAAAGTATTGTCATTGGGTATGAATCTTGTAGCAAAGGTAATTGCATTTTTATCATGCACAAAAAAGGTGGGAGTCAATTTTTATTGCTCCCACCTTTTTGTCTGAAAAAGAATTTGCACCTATAATTTAAAAGGCTCAGTCTTCAGGTATATCTTGTAATCTTTGATAATTCCAGGGTAATCAGCTTGTGGTCGAGGCAGATAACGGAATCCGGAGACTTTATAGACGCCACCTAAATCAATAATGATCTGATGCGGAAATCCTGCTTTTTTATCAGACCAGTTTGTATGCCAAAAAGTAGATTCTTGCATGTCATATACTTTCTCTGCATCGGCATTTGCGGCACTACTCTCTTCGCTGTCTGCGTAAAAAATCGACCAGTTTTGTCTAGAGATGGATTTGTTGTTTTCGTCTTGGATGTACAGTTCGGCAATGGAAGCGAAGCCGTCATTTTTGAAACTGCTACATGCCTCCAGGCAGAAGTAACGTGCCTCGTACGTTTTGTCGAAACGAATCTCCTGCCAAGTATTTCCGGGAGCAAAAGAGGCTGCTTTTACAGGCTTCTCTTTGCTTAAATCCAGATTTTGTCCTTCTTTGCGGTGTTGAATCTTCTTGTCTAAGACAAGCTTGTCAAGGATAGGCTTGCTCAATCCGCTTACTGTTTGGGTTTGTGGTCCTTCCAGATCGAGGATGATAATTTCGTTCTTTCCTTTTTTCAACCAACAGCCCGGCATGTATAATGTTTGCTGTGGCCCAATTTTCCAGAAGCGTCCGATATTATATCCATTGACCCATACCATTCCTTTTCCCCAACTAGATACATCCAAAAAGGTATCACCGGTTTTGTCGAGTTTGAATGATCCGCGATACCAGGCTGGCTGACCATCTGCAGCTTTCTTTTCAAACTTCACTGCTTTCTGGAATTTGTAATCCACCGGGAAATTATAAACCTCCCAGTTTTTCAGTTCAGAAGAACCTGTTTCGGTAATGAGCTGTACACTTTTTGTAATCCCTTTTCTGTCAATGATGCCTTCACCATAGTTCACACGTCCGGTCGCTTCAACCAAAATATTGAGCACTGCTTCTTTGCTTATCGCAGGCAGAGTCACTGTTTTTTCGCCCAGACGTCGATCGAGTTTACCAATCCGTTTTCCATCCACAAAAATCAGAGCCCAGTCATGTACTTCATCAATGCTAAGCATGCGCTGTCCTGAAGAAGCTGCTATCTTGGTCCGGTAAAGAATGCGTCCCCATCCCTGATCAAACATCTCCATAGATTGTATCTCTGCTGATTGATTTGCTTTCGGAAGGTTCTCAAAAAGTGGTGCCACTTCTTCCAATGAGAATGATGGAATCTCCATAACAGGGATAGCATTCGGTGTTTCGGGTAATGTTTCTCCTTTGTTCAGATAGTTCGAAAGCAAGCTACGAACAGCAAAATACTTCTCTGTTGTTGTTCCGGATTCACTGATTGGAGCATCATAATCATAGGAAGTACACATCGTTGAATAAGGTGGAGTATTCGCTCCTCCCCATTGTCCAAAAGTTGTTCCCCCGTGAGCCATGTATAGACTAAAGGAGATTCCCCGATCAAGCATATCTTTCATACTGCCACAGAGACTTTCTGTTGAACGCGTTTCATGAGGGCGTCCCCAATGATCAAACCACCCAGACCAATATTCACTACACATCAACGGGGTGTTAGGTTGTTCTTGTTGTAAGGTTCTGAATTGATCATCAATATTTGATCCTGCACCAAAATTGAGCGTGCAGAGTACGCTGTCCAAGACAGTTTCTCTGTAGTTTGAACTCCATGCACAAGTGAAAAGTTGTACATCATCAAATCCTGCGTTAACTACAGCTTGCTTCACTTGTTTCATGTATTCTTTATCTCTTCCAAAGCTGGGATATTCATTTTCAACCTGCACCATAATAATATTGCCACCTTTGTTGATCTGCATGGGAGCTAGTTCTTTGGCTACTTCTTTTAGAAATTTGCTCATGCTTTCCATGAAGTAGGTATCTTCTTTCGTTCGTACCTTAATCTCTTTTTTCTTTAGAAGCCACCAGGGGAGTCCTCCCATATCCCATTCTGCACATACGTATGGACCCGGACGCAAGATGATGTACATGCCGTGTTTTTGGGCAAGTTTACAAAAGGCTTTCAAGTCATTTTGGCCGCTAAAGTTATAGACTCCTTCCTGCTGTTCGTGCAGATTCCAGAAGACATAAAGGCAGATGGTGTTCATCCCCATCGACTTGCACATCTCAATACGATGCTCCCAATATTCCTTGGGAATTCGAGGGTAGTGAAGTTCGGCTGCTCTGATCACAAATGGTTCGCCGTTCATTAAAAATTCTTTTTGGCCAAGCGCAAATGTGTCTTTGCTTTGTATTTTTGAACTGCATGATTCAGAAATAAAAGCGAGTAGAAAGAGAAAGAGGATTGATAATTTTCTCATGACTGATTGGGATTAATTATTTGGATCCAAAGGTATGGAATTTCACTCTTAATTCAAAGAATTTTAAAACCTGCTGACTCTTTTATGAAAAGATAATGATTTTTGAGTCAATCACAGAGATTCGTATCGTGTGATATCAAATTTATATTTATCTTTGCTGCCTAATTCTACAAATTGAAAGGCTAGTAATATTTTTTTGAAGACTAGAATCCTAGCAAGCACGATTTCGAATAGTATCTTCTCTTTTTTGTGAAAAAGCTATTTTTGGATCATATTGCCATGATTTCTTTGCATTTATATTGTGTCGTTTATTTAATAATGTACCTTTGCAGCGCTAAAAAATAATGTCATACATAAAACCTCAATGGATGAAAAGCAATAATTATTCTTCAGCGAGAATTCTGCTTCTTGTAATTTTCTCGCTCATTTTAAACAACGTGTCTGCTTATGACCCGACACGAGTAGCTCGGCCTTGTCCGGCTGGAACAACAGATCCACTTCCTGATGGGTGGGCTTTTAGGGATATCGGTAATATTACACCTGCTACTGACTGGTGCTATAATGCAACGAAAGGTCAGTATTATCTCAAAGCTTATGGTAATGAGACCTACGGTTCGACTCCTGACGAATGTGGATTCCTCTATTTTCAAACTGACGAAGATAAACAGGTCAGTGTACGTATTATGGATGCTGAAGTTGTAAATAACACCGCAGCAAAAGGGTTTATTATGATTCGTGGAGGATTGGCTGATGACGATCCTATGGTCTATGTTGAGGTTAAAACTCAAAATAACAACCAAATCTGTTTTTGCTGGCGATTACAAAAAGCCAGTGCAAATGGTTCGGCAAGTGGTCTATGTATTCAATCAGGAACAATAGGAAGTACTTTTAACCCACCAAACTGTTATCCACGTTGGATAAAGTTTGTGCGTCAGGGTCTATATACAACAGCCTTCCATAAAGATGACGTCGAGGGAGCTTCATGGGTGAAAATTGATGCTGTCAAAAGACTTGAATTAAAAGGAAAGGCTTACATGGGTATCGGTTCTTGCTCTGTGTTAAACAGTGGTTCTTACGGTGGTGACCGTACAAAACCGGGAATCTTTATTTTCGATAACCTAGCTGTTCAGGAAATTGATGTTCCTTATGAATTATTGTATCCAGAATCAGTGGAATCATCTTTTGCTGAAAATATTAAACCTGGAAGACAAAAAGATATTGATATTACTTCCGTTTTTGGACACGCGCTTGGAGAATATTTTACGATTGATGTCGAGTCTGTTGATCCCTCTATTGCAGAAGTGTATTTCTGGGAGAAAGCAGTAAAAGATCCAACTGATGGAGAAGAATACCGTAAATTTGTACATATCAAAGGACTCCGTGAAGGTGTAACTTCTGTGAAGATGACTTGTACAATCAATGGATATACGATGACTACCGATTATGCAGTGAATGTGTCGGATGGTAAATCAAAACCGAAAACAGCAAGTACTTCTGCTCCTTTTGGATGGGACCTTGTTAATATGGAGGTTCCTGTTGAACCCAACCTTGTATGGGGCCAGGAGTTTGTGACCAAGAGATTGAGTATCAGCAAGAAATTCCCTGTGTTTATTGGAAGTTGGGAGTATGATTGGGGTGGAATCGGTGTTGGAAACTATTCTAAGATTCAGGGTAATAACGATCCTACAACTATTACTTCTTCAGAGATGTATGTGTCGGGAGCAGAGGCCTATCGCTTCCGCGAAGAAAGGGTTCAGTATCGGATAGCCGATGGATTTGCAAAAGATACCATTCGCTCTGAGAATGGAGGATCTGCTATAGATCTTGCGTTCCTTACTAAAAACTCGTCTGCCGATTCAAGCTCGTTTACAAGCGGCAAACAAGACTTGTTGTTTGTTGTATCAAAAGATGCGAGTGGTACTGTCGTTTGGGATGAATGTAAAGGTTTCTGGACGCAACGTATTGGCTATACAGATAGAGCAACTGGCCTTCCTGTTCGCGGCTTGCCCTATATTACGAATATATTGGCAGGAGACTGGGTCTCTTATACCGTATACGCTCCCCGTGCAGGTTATTATATTGTATCTCCGATTGCTGCATGTAAAAATGCAAACAAGTCTCTGCGTGTTGATGTGAATGGTATTATGCAGGTTCCTGATCTTGCTATCACGAAGGGTAACAATGGTTATGACTGGAAAAAAGGTGGCTCTGGACTTATATTATTAGCTCAGGGAAAGAATCAGATTAAGTTTATAGCCAATTCACCTGACTTTAACTTGTTAGGTTTCAAGATGCTCTTTAAAATCCCAAGTAAGGAGCCATACTCTGGACTTCATTATGATGGGAATAAATACATGCATCCCGAAGAGATAGTTGACACCACTTTGTTGGCAGAAGATGAATATGTGACTTATGATTCAATCAAACGTATTTATCCGACCGCAACAGAGGCAGACAAACTAATTATGGATTCAGTGATGCTTTCTTATCCCAAAATTAAAATCTTTAATACGGATAAGATCATATCCAAATTCCGTAGCCAGCTGGATAGTATGCAGATTCCTGTTTCTACGAATGCAGAAAAGCTCATGGCATTGGATTCTATCAAGAGCAAACTTACTAACTCGATTGATTCGCTCTCCTTTGTTACGACTCAACAGACAAACATGAAACATATTGATGTGACAAGTTATCTGTACAAGAAAGGATATGATCCGAAAAAACCGATCGAGATTTCCATGAAGATTGATTCGATTGCTAATGCAGGACGTGGTACGTTTATGGGAATTATGCTTCGTACATTGTTTAATGACAAAGTAGCTCCAAACTCTCCTTGTGTTTCCTATGGTATTGGGTCGTATGAGGGTGGTCGTTTGAGCTATCGCTGGGGATATAATTACGACTTTAAGAAAATGGATAATGAGAATATCGCTCAGGATGTTTATCTTAAGATTCGCTTAAATTACTATGCACCTGATTATCTGACAGCCTATTATTCGTATGATAACCTCTTCTGGTGGGAATTTCTTGCTGATCCTTTGAAGGTCACTTTCCTTTCTGAGAATGGAGTGGATGACAATATCGCAATCGGTTTGTACCTTACAGGTGGAACGTTTGCAAGTGATGCTTGTCTGGCTCTTGGAAATACAAGAAATTTTGTGATCAAACAATATGATCGTGTGGATGAGTTTGAAAACTATTATTCACAGGCTGATATGAATAATCTGCCCTTGTCTATGAGTTCAACTACGGTTTCCAAAGGTACTCCTGTTCAGATTTCATTTAATGTGATCAAACCCGGACGTGTAACTATGAAGGTGTATGACATCTATGGTGTATTAAAAGAAACAGTTATGGATGAATATCAACCGTTCAATAAGGATGCAGTTACTGAGACGCATACCTTCACAAATTTGACTGAGACAGGTGTTTATTTGTTGAGATTGGAAGGACCTAACAACGAACAATATGTTCGATTCAGATATACTGCTGAATAAGATCCGTATATATAAAAAGAATAGCCGCGAAGATTATCTTCGCGGCTATTCTTTTTATGAGCATGTTTAATCTTAAGTATTTCTGTTTATTTGTAGCAATCAGACATGATGCAGAACACATAACACAAAACTTGCATCGTATCTTAATAATAAGGAGAATGGATGATGACCTCTTACAGGGCTTTGCCTTGCCAGCTGTCTCGCTCTTCCATTCGATGGATCAGTTTGTGAGTAAATTCGTAGTTTTTAAGTCCCCAGTCCGGCGCAATTAGCAACTCTTTGGGAGACTGAGAAGTGAAACGTTCTACCACGATTGATTGAGGAAGCCTTTCAAGAAAGTCAATCACCAGATCAATATATTCTTCTACGGTAAAGATATGAAACAGTTGAGGGTTGCTTTGATACTCCTGAGCCATTCGTGTCATCCGTATCAGTTGTAGCTGGTGTAGTTTTAACGTGTTGAGTGGGAGTGTGGCAATCCGGTCGGCATGAAGCAGAATATCTTCGTGCGTCTCGCCTGGAAGTCCTAATATCATGTGCGCTCCGGTTAGAAGTCCGGCCTCAGAAGTGCGAATAATAGCCTCTTTAGCTTGAAGCCAGGTATGCCCTCTATTGATTTGAATCAACGTCTCATCTTTGGTACTTTCTAGTCCGTATTCAATCAGAATAAAAGCACGTTTCGAAAGTTCGCTCAGAAACTCAAGTAAATTGTCAGGCATACAATCCGGACGAGTGCCGATGACAAGTCCGACCACACCTTCCACCCTCAAAGCTTCTTTGTACAGATCTTTTAATTTCTGTAGTTCGGCGTAAGTATTCGTGTAGGCTTGAAAGTAGGCCAGGTATCGCATCGAAGGATACTTGCGGGCAAAGAAAGCAATACCCTCGGTCAGCTGTTGGGAGATGCTTTTTCCGGTGTGACAGTAGTCCGGACTGAATGTCTGGTTGTTGCAATACGTACATCCGCCTGTCCCAATACTACCATCTCTATTGGGACAAGTGAATCCGGCATGCACAGAGATTTTCTGTGTTTTTCCGTTCAGATAGCTTGCAAGAAAGGGTGAAAAAGGGGTATAGCGGTATGAGTCCATTCTGTTAAGTGCTTCAAATAGATTGCAAATGTATGAAAATCGTGGCGATTTAAAGTTGGTTTTTATACCTTTGTGACCAGAAAGCCGAAGTTATAACTTCATAATACGAACATTATATGAAAAAAGGATCCATATTGTTACTAGCTGCTCTTTTCGGATCAATGACCCTGATGGGCAATGCCAAAGAGAGTTCCTATTCGCTGGATGATTACTTAAATGGTAAGTATTCAGCCAAACAAGTCAGCGCGCCCAATCCATTACCTGATGGAGAATCGTTCACTCGTCTCTCTGCAGACAGGAAATCAATTCTGAAGTACTCTTGGAAGAGTGGCAAACTTATTGATACGCTCTTTTCTACCTCCACTGCCAAAGAATGTACGATTAAGACAATCCAGGGATATCAGTTCAGCAAGGACGGAGGCAAAATACTAGTCTATACAGAGCGTGAGAATATCTACCGCCGTTCCTTTAAAGCAGAATATTATGTGTATACGGTGATGAGAAACCGCATCGAACCATTAAGTACCGGAAAACAACAGATGGCAACACTCTCGCCTGATGGTCGTATGGTTGCTTTTGTCAGAGATAATAATCTCTATCTGAAGAAACTCGATTTTGGTACTGAGTCTGCTATAACCAAAGACGGTGAGATGAACAAGATTATCAATGGATTGCCCGACTGGGTCTATGAGGAAGAGTTCTCTACCAATCAGTCCTTTGACTGGTCGCCCGATAATGAAATCCTTGCTTTTATCCGTTACGACGAGAGTGCTGTGAAGGAATATTCGTTTGATTATTATGGAGGAATGAGTCCTGTTCATACAAATTCATCCCTTTATCCGCAACCATACAGATTTAAATATCCGAAGGCCGGCGAAGAAAATTCCAAAGTATCTGTGCATACATACGATGTGAAGACAAAAGATATCAAGAAGATGAAACTTCAGTTGGATGAAGATGGCTATATCCCTCGTATTCGCTTTACACCACAAGGCGAACTGGCTATCTTTACATATAATAGGCATCAGAATGTGTTGAATATGTATTACGCCAATCCAAGATCTGCCGTATGTAAAGGGGTTTTGAAAGAAGAAAATGAATATTATATTGAGCCTGATAAGCTCGATCAGTTACAATTTACCTCTAATCATATCGTAGCCCTTAATGAGAATGACGGATATATGCATGCTTATCTCTATTCACTCACAGGGGTGCCGGTTCGCCAGCTAACCAAAGGAGAATTTGAAATAACCAAACTGATTGGTTATGACGAACTGACCCAGACCTTGTATTATGAGTCTTCCGAACAATCACCGTTACGAAGAGCTGCCTACAAGATTGATTCAAAAGGAAAAAAGACGTTGCTCACTCCTGATTTGGGAATGAATCAAACGGTTTTCAGTAGCAATTACCAATACTTTCAGAATACATTCAGTAATATCTCGACACCTCCGATAGCAGCAGTGTATGAATCGGTCAAAGGGAAGAAACTATACACTTTGGAAGACAATGCCTCATTGAAAGAGCAACTGAAGAGTGCTAACCTGCCCAAAAAAGAGTTCTTTACTTTTTCAAATACCTCTGGGGAGACTTTGAACGGATATATGATAAAACCGACAGACTTTGACGTGAATAAAAAATATCCGGTTTGGATGTATCAGTACAGCGGTCCAAATTCGCAGTCCGTTTTGGATCAGTATGGCTTAGGATGGGAACACTATCTTGCATCTCAGGGATATATCGTAGCCTGCGTGGATGGACGTGGCACTGGAGCTCGTGGAGAGAAATTCTGCAAATCGTATACTTACTGCAATCTTGGTATGGCGGATGTAGATGATCAGATTGCTACAGCTAAATATCTCGGTTCACTCCCGTATGTAGAGGCTTCGCGTATCGGTATCTGGGGATGGAGCTATGGTGGATATACCACCCTGATGGCTCTATCGCGTGGCAATGGCATCTTTAAAGCCGGTATAGCTGTTGCTCCTCCTACAAAATGGGATTTTTATGATACCGTTTATACAGAACGCTACATGCGGACGCCGAAAGAAAACAAAGAGGGCTATGTCAACGGTTCGCCGTTGAGCCTTACTAGCAAATTGAAGGGTAAACTGCTGCTCATACATGGTACGGCAGATGATAATGTGCACTTCCAGCATTCCGCCGAATATGCAGAAACGCTGGTTCAGGCAGGTATTCAGTTTGAGATGCAGTATTATACCAATCGTGATCATAATATCAATGGTGGAAATACGCGCAAACATCTCTATACTCGGATGAGTCAGTTTATTTTCGATAATCTCTAATCCGTTTTCAAGCTAATACAAGAAGCGAGAATAATCTGCAGATTATTCTCGCTTCTTGTTTAGATTATCCTTTGTATATAAGGAAGATGCAGGGCCTTTTCCCAATCTCCGTTTTCTTTCCTGCCCAAGCTTTTATGCGTTTTGTGACGATCCATTCATCTTCACAAGTGATATTGGCCGCGACACATAATTGAGTATCCTGCCGGCAGTTTTTGATCAGATCCTCCAGTATCTTTTCGTTCCGGTAAGGTGTTTCAATAAAGATCTGTGTCTGATCTTCAGCGTAAGCTCTGGCTTCCAGCTTACGAATCATTTTTGCCCTTTCTGACGTTTCAATAGGAAGGTAACCATGAAAAGCAAAGCTTTGTCCGTTAAACCCACTTGCCATGAGAGACATCAGAATGGAGGAAGGACCCACCAATGGAATCACTTTAAAGCCATTCATCTGCGCAAGTCTTACCACATCTGCACCCGGATCAGCTATTGCCGGACACCCCGCTTCAGAGATGACACCCACGCTTTCTCCCAGACTTAAAGGTTTAATATAGCTCTCAATTATTTTGGGAGGAGTGTGTTGATTCAACTCGTAGAAGGTTAGTTTGTCAATATCAATCTCTCTGTCTGTCTTTTTTAAAAAGCGGCGCGCCGATCGTAAATCCTCAACAATGAAATGTCGAATAGAAAGAATCACTTCGCGATTGTAGGTCGGGAGTACCCTGTTAATCTCTGTCTCTCCCAAAGTAACCGGGATAAGGTATAAGGCAGTTTTCATATTTCAGTTAGTTAAAACCATTTTTTCGGCTGATATTTTCGGATCAGCCACTGGTTCAGTTTGTAATTAAGCCATGCACTTCCAGCTCCTAACGCCGCACCGCATAGTATATCTGTGGGGTAATGAACACCCTCGTACATACGTGCAAATCCGACACCTCCAGCCCATAAAAAGGAGGGCGCAATGACATACCACTTCGGATAAGTGATTGACAATGCTGTAGCAACTGAGAATGCTGCTGATGTGTGTGCTGATGGAAATGAACTGCTTTCTACATCATCGCGACAGATAATGCTGCTGTATCTGTTATAAGGCCGTTCGCGACGGATCGTGTGCTTCAACCCATAAGAGATTACAGCTACTTCGCAGAGGGTACTCCCTACATATACAGCATCGAGTAATAGATCTTTGTCTTTGGTAATCAAAGAATAAAGACCCATTCCTGTCGGAATGCCAAACGATATCAAAGTGGTGGTATTGGACAGTATATTGCTGGATTGGTGTACAAAGCGGCTGTCAATATGGTTGACAGAGTTCAATATTCTGTAATCAAGGTTTTGAGCGGTTGCTGCGGTGCAATAAAAAACGAGTAAGCATAGCAGAAGCTGTTTCATAACGAGATAAGTTTATTTGCACACGCAAAAGTAAGACAATAATGGGAAAATCATTACCTTTGTACCCTCAAAAAGGAAACATAAATCAATAAATATCATCATTATGGGTAAAAAAGCACTTCTCATGATTCTCGACGGATGGGGAATCGGTAACCATTCTAACGCAGATGTTATCTTTAATACACCCACCCCTTACTGGGATTCTCTTGTGAAAAATTATCCGAACTCACAATTACAAGCTTCTGGCGAATATGTAGGACTTCCAGATGGACAGATGGGTAATTCAGAGGTAGGTCACTTGAATATTGGTGCCGGTCGTGTGGTTTACCAAGACCTGGTGAAGATCAATATTGCTTGTCGCGATAATAGTATCCTGAAGAATCCGGAGATTATCAATGCATTCTCCTATGCAAAAGAGAATAACGTGAAGATACATTTTCTTGGATTGGTTTCTGACGGTGGGGTACACTCTTCTTTTGATCATCTCGTCAAACTGACCGATATTGCAAAGGAGTATGGCATTCAAAAATCCTTCGTGCACTGCTTTATGGATGGTCGTGACACTGATCCCAGAAGCGGAAAAGGTTTTATTGAACAGCTGGAATCTCATCTTGCTACCAATGGAGGAAAAATTGCCTCTATCATAGGTCGTTTTTATGCCATGGATAGAGACAAACGTTGGGCTCGTGTGAAAGAGGCCTATGACCTTCTGGTAAGTGGAAAGGGAACTCCTTCTACAGATATGGTAGCTGCGATGCAAGCCTCTTATGATAACGAGGTGACAGACGAATTTGTGAAGGCAATTGTTCATGTAGATGCTGATGGCAAACCGCTAGCTGTCATTGAACCGAACGATGTGGTTATCTTCTTCAATTACAGAAATGACCGTGCTAAAGAGCTGACTTTCGTTCTTACTCAGAATGATATGCCGGAAGAAGGAATGAAAACGTTGCCCCTTCAGTATTATACTATGACTCCGTATGACTCTTCTTTTAAGGGGTTGCATATCTTGTTTGATAAAGATAATGTTGAAAATACGCTGGGTGAGTTTGTTTCTTCCAAGGGTCTAAACCAATTGCATATTGCGGAAACTGAGAAATATGCGCATGTTACCTTCTTCTTCAATGGCGGTAGAGAATTACCCTTCGAGAATGAAGAACGTATATTGGTTCCATCGCCAAAAGTTGCTACTTACGACCTGAAGCCGGAAATGAGTGCTTATGAAGTGAAAGATAATCTCGTTGCTGCAATCAATGAGAACAAATTTGACTTTATCGTTGTCAACTATGCGAATGGTGACATGGTTGGTCACACCGGTATTTATGAAGCTATAGAGAAAGCAGTAATTGCTGTTGATGATTGTGTGAAAGACACGATCGAGGCTGCAAAAGCGAATGGTTATGAGGCGATCATCATTGCGGATCACGGTAATGCCGATAATGCAGTCAATGCTGATGGATCGGCTAATACGGCTCACTCATTGAACCCTGTTCCATTTGTATATGTAACAGAAAATAAGAACGCGCAGGTTGAGAATGGCAAGCTTGCTGATGTTGCTCCTTCTATCCTGTATATCATGGGATTGCAACAACCGGCTGATATGACTGGTCGTTCATTGATTAAATAATTTGTTATTTATGGAAGAGTGATTTCCTTTTGGGAAATCACTCTTTTTTAATTTCCTAGATAGATGATTCAGATAGAAGATACAGTTGTTAGCCTGGACCTTATTGAAAAGAAGTTTGTATGTGACCTTTCTGCCTGTAAAGGGATTTGTTGTGTGGAAGGTGATTGTGGCGCTCCACTTGAAGAAGAAGAGCTTGCCATTTTGGATGAAGTATTGCCTATTGTTTGGGATGATCTTTCTCCCGATGCTCGAGAAATAATTAAAAAACAAGGCACCTACTATTATGACCGCGACGGCGAACCGGTTACATCGATTGTACGTGGAGAAGATTGTGTGTTTACCTGCTATGATGAAAATGGGATGTGTAAGTGTGCTATTGAAAAGGCCTTTCGTGAGGGGCGTACTTCTTTCTACAAACCAATATCTTGTCATCTTTATCCGGTTAGGTTAGGAAAATTCGATGCTTTTACTGCGGTCAATTATCACCGTTGGGGAGTATGTAGAGCTGCGTTAGTTCTGGGCGAGAAACTTGGCAAGCCGCTTTATGAATTCTTGAAAGAACCTTTGATACGTAAGTTTGGCGAAGAGTGGTTTGCTCAGCTTGACTATGCTGCTAAGAATTGGGGCAATCGCCCTGAATAGACTGATTTGTATTATATTTCTAGTTTATTCGGTTGTCTTTGTGCTAGGTTTGTGAAAAATATCTATTTTTGAGGTTTGAGGGATTAATCATGACGATTCTGCATGTGTTATTCCTAAATTTCTAATCTTAAAAATAGATCTATGCTCCTAAGAATCATAACGACATTACCAATGTATGTCTGTGCTTTTTGGTTTGTGACTCTCGTGATGGATCATTCATTTCGAAGTAAATCAAAAATGGTGCTCTCGCTGTTTATGTTTGTGGCCTTTCTTCTGTATCTTGGTCATTTGATGTTTTTTACGAAGGCTGTTGAACTCTATGCATTCTATGACAGCATTTACCAGTTTGCTTCCTTGTCGGTATATCCGCTGTTCTTTCTTTATATTTTATCTCTCACTGAAAAACCGACCTTACGACATTGGTTCTTTCTTCTTTTTCCTCCATTTCTAATCGCTTTTATTACAGTCATCCTCGATCTGCTTATGGGCTCGAAAGAATTGATTGCATTTGTCAAACAAGAATTGTATCAGGAGCAAGTAGTATTTGTCTTTTCCCCTTTAGGTGAAATGCGTCGAATTACATTGGAACTTTCAAAAGGATTTTTTTTACTGCAGATCTTATGTGTAGTCTATGGTGGCACCAGACGTATTGTGCAACATGAAAAAATGGTAAAGAACTACTATTCAAACATGGAAGGGAAAACATTGTCGTCTATTCGAATTCTTCTTATCGTTTTCGTAGTCACATCACTTTGCTCAATTACGGTTAAATTGATCGGGCGATCTTACTTTATTCAATCTGAACTTGTGTTGGCTTTTCCTTCTTTGGTGTTCAGTACTCTACTTTATCTTTTGGGCTTTTTCGGGTCAAAACAGTCGTTCTCTGCCCAAGACTTTGCTCAAGATATAGTTGCCGTGGATGATCTCACAGAAACAGCCCAAATAGATGAATTTCACGATGAAATTCAGTTTGAGGAGATAAAAGATCGTCTTTTGGACTTGTTGGAAAATAAAGAATATTACAGACAAAAAGATCTTCGTTTGTCTGATGTCTCTGTCCTTTTAGGTACAAACCGTTCTTATATTTCCCGCGTAGTCAACCAAAAACTGCATACCAGTTTTTGTGATCTTGTGAATAAATACCGCATTGAACACGCCAAGAAATTGATACGGCAATCGCGGGAGTCTGCGCTTCCATTAGGGGAGATTGCTGAGGCATCCGGTTTTTCAGGAGAAAGTTCTTTTTATCGTGTCTTTAAGAAGGAAATAGGGGTGTCGCCCGGTAGCTGGAGAGAATCCAATTCCTTTTGATGTTTAAAAGAGAGAGGAGATGGTCAAGGCCATCTCCTCTCTCTTTAGGATAGTAGTTCTTATTAATATACACCGTGAGTTAGGTCTGCTCCTCTTTCACAGGAGAACTTAATCTCAAAATTCTTCTTTTCGAGTTCTTCATTTTGATTTGCGTAATCTTCAGCAAAGAGCACACCTGTAATCTTTCCTTCGACAAGACCACCTGCAGGTCCAAATTTGGTAATCTGAAGTACGCCACTCTCCATAAAGTACCAAGTTGAGTCAATCTGAACATGTGATACCATGAAGAATGGTTCAGTGCCCCATTCCTGACTCTCAGGATTAAAAGTATATGAGCCTGTTTTGGTTATATTTCTTATATAAATTGACGTTGAATAGATCGGTTGTTCATATGAATCGGTAATCTTGGTGGCTTTTGATTCGAGTGAGAAAAACATCATCTTACTTTCCACAGAGTCATAGTTTTGAGTCATCATATGACAGAGTGTTTCCCCATCAAATTTATAAGTGGATCCTCCAATTTTAATGTAATTTTCACCCGTTTCAATTGGAGTACAAACCTCAATATTGCCGAGATCTATATTAGTTCCTTTTTCTTCTGCAGTCAGATATTTTGTTTTTATAGCTGTTCTTCCTGCTCTTGAGGCTTCTACATTGATGTTGTTGACGTTATTGGGTATTGTGAATGAGAACTCACCATCCTTTGTAACTGTGGAGTATGTTTTTCGAATGTTGAATTCATCGGTATAAGTAAGGGTGACAATTCCTTCTTCTCCACTCGTTTTTGTACAAGATGTTACTTTTCCTACAGCTTTAGGTAATGATGGGAGTGTAAAGTTAACTGTTCTCGTTTCCCCAGCAACTAATTTGCTTTCATTCTTTTTTGCAATCGTTTCACCAAAATAGTCGATAGCTTTAATGTATATCTCCAAATTGACGTCGATTGGTACAAATGTGCTGTATTTGCCGTTTTGATCTGTATAGCGCATCACCTGGTCAATGATAACCTTAACACCCGGAACAGGATTTCCGTCTGCATCTTTTACAGTACCTTCCACAGTGGCACGAGAAGAAGGGTAATCTAGATTTACCCACGAGAAGTGAGTGACTTCACCTTCATAGTAATTACCGTCTTCACTCTTGGTTGCTACACCTTCTTCAATCCATACTCCTTTTTCCTGGTCGAATGACCATAAAGGCATTGTGGCAGGAGCATCAGCTTTTTGATCCTCGGCAATTGGGAATGTGACAGTTGCTTTTTTCCCCTCTTTAATTTGCAAGGCATTGTCGGATTCATCTGTCAGTTTCACATTCATCATACCATAAGAATAAAGAATAACCTCGTCGTCATTCTTATCAATAGCAGCCATATCACCACCCGGCATTAATTCGGAGAAGTTCTCATTTTCAGTTGAAAGATAAAGCACCTCCATTTTTGCGCTTCCTGTAACTTCTGCGCCAGTCTCGGCATTTTTCAGACCATTCGAAGGTATTCCAACAACAGCTTCATCTACGCTTGCTGTAGCCCCAGATGCGACCTCAAATGTTGTTGCTGTAAATGAAGGAGTCTCAGTAGGTATGCTTTTTGACTGTAAAGTAGCATTGATAACAAGAAAGTCACCCTCTTTTTTGCTCGTTTTAGTTGCATCAAAGAAACCTTCTTTTGAGATAGTAATTGTTACACGTTTGTCAACGACTGGTGCAGCAAATAATGTGAAAGCACCGTTATTGTCACTGGTTGTTGTTTCGGTGAGTCCTGATTTTATGGTAGCTCCGCTCAGCACTTTGCCCTCTGCATCTGTTATTACACCGGATAGTGTAACAGTGCCTGTTGGCTGTGTGTAACCGCCGCCAACATTACCGCTACCACCATTGTCGCCGCCACCATCATCGTCTGACGAACACATTGTTAACGTCAAGCTAAGCATACTCATCATAAGTAGCTTAAAAACTAAGTGCAGTTTCGTTTTCATAATTATTCAATTTAAATGTTAGTGATGTCCGAAAAATTATTAGTACAAATATTGCAATTATTTTTAATAAAGTGGCTACTAATTTGTAAAAATGCGCTCTCAAATCGTATAAAAATGGGATATTTACGCATTACTCTTGATCGCTGAGTGAAATAATTTGAAAGTTTCTATCTGTGAAGACTTATTTGCCAGAGATTCGATCGAGTTGTTCTCTTAGTTTTTCATAACCGCCTCTCTGTATGGCAGACTTTTTAAAGAGCCGCTTGAAAGTTTCTTTATCCAGATTTATCCAGGTTTGGTAATCCATGGAGATGAGTTCATCTGTTGGAAGTAAGTTCTCGGAGGTGTGAGGTGTTGCGAATCGATTATGAGGACAGACTTCCTGACAACGGTCACATCCATATATTCGGTTGCCAAATAGATCGCTGATCTCTTTGGGTGTCTCTTTATGGTTTTCTATGGTCTGGTAGGAGATGCATCGTTGGGCATTCATTACCTGAGGAGAAAGAAAGGCGCTTGTCGGACACGCATCCTGACAGGCTGTGCATGTGCCACAATGCGAACTCATCGGAGAATCGGGCGTAAGTTCAAGATCCAAGATGAGTTCGCCAAGAAAGAAATAGGATCCTTTGTGTGGAAGAATCAAAAGGTGATTTTTCCCTCTCCAACCGATACCTGCTTTCCATGCCCAATAGCTCTCCATTACAGGTGCTGAATCAACAAAGCATCTGCCTTGTGCAGGAGCGATGTTTTGGTTGATAAAGAGTAATAAGTTGTTTAGTATTTCTTTTAGAACGTAGTGATAGTCCATGCCATAGGCATACCGGGCAATCAGTGGGGCTGTAGGATGCTGGTGAGTATGTGGGTAGTAATTAAGTGCCACAACAATGACAGAGCGTGCATTCTCAACAAGAACTCGCGGATCATTCCGAAGCTCTGTATTGCGTTCCAGATAGCTCATTTCTCCATGAAATCCTTTTGCAATCCATGTTTGAAAGTGAGAAATCTCTTCCGTATCAACGGCCTCCGCCTTTGCGATGCCACAAGCATCTAATCCGAGACGGAGAGCTTCCTGCTTGATCAGCTCGGCGGCATTCATTCTTTTGCCTGATCAAAGGTCTTGAAGGTATAACCTTGTGACAATAGCCATTCAATTGAGAGAGGAAGGGCATATTTCATATTCTTTTCAGCTTTCAGAGAGTCATGAAAAACAATGATCGACCCATTGCGGGCATACTTTTTGACCTTTTTGAAAACCTGTTCGCCGTTCAGTTTGTTGCTGTAATCACGGGTTACCAAATCCCACATGATCACTTTGTATTTTCTATGTAATACAAGAGATTGATTGCGGCGTAATTGTCCGTGAGGCGGACGAAAGTACGGGCTATGAATAAGTTCTGTGGTCTCTTCAATATTCTTCAGATAGCGAATTCCTTGTATTTCATATCCCCTAATGTGATTAAAAGTATGGTTACCCACCAGATGGCCCCTTTCTTTGACCATTTGGAAAACCTCTGGATTTTTCTTTACATTATCGCCAACCATAAAGAAACAGGCTTTAATCTGATACTTGTCGAGCAGGTCTAATACCCAAGGAGTCACCTCGGGAATGGGGCCGTCATCGAAAGTCAAATAGACTGCTTTCTCTTTCGGAGACATTCTCCAGATGGCCTTTGGGTAGAGTGCCCGGAATAAGTACGGAGGCTGCTCAATAATCATGTCCTAACTTATTGCAAGTTACTTAGATAGTCTTTATGCTGTTGCATGCGCTCAGGCTCAAAAGTCTGATAAACACGCAACACTTCTTTATAGATTGCCAGTTGGAATTGAATATCTTCTTTTGCACCTCTCATCTGTTTGTCTGTCAGACTGAAATACCAATTCAATGTTTTCTTGGTATTATCCATAATATCTTCCAAGACTTCAGCTGCTTTTTGGTTTTCACCTACTTTGTAAAAACATTCGCCAAGAGCAATAGCAAAATAATTATAAGGAACATTGCTTGCAGGAATCTTTTCCTGACAGTAAAGAAGAACCTCTTTTGCTCTTTCTTTCTCTCCCTTTTGAATTAAAGCATCAGCAAGTTTACAGTACATTGAGCGGAGGGTACGGCTCATAGACATTACCTGCTCATCGAGATAGACACCTGGCTTCTCAATACCTCCAAAACGGAACTTATGCATCATGTTGTCATACATTTTATCCGTATCGATCGTTGGACCAGGCTGATTAACGGGAATAATCTGATAGGCAAGTCCGGTTTGAGCAAAGTTTTTGGTCAGGCCCAAGAACTGATCACCACCCACCGATATGGCATAATACATGGGGCGTTGCCAGTTATTCTGAGCCAACATCTCCAGGATCATCAACTCTTGTTTGCCCAGAGCCATCTTGCTTTTGAGGTTGAAATCTATCTGTTTGGCTATTGCGCCTGCTGCTTCCGGTCTCAGTGTACCTGATTTTACCACTTGCGTTGAGTCAACTGGTAAGAATAGCTGTTTAGAGGGAATATAGTCAATTTTAGTAGAATAACCAGGTATTGTTTTCATTCTAGGATCGTCTGACTTCACAAATTCCAATGCCGTCTTCAGATCAAGAGGCTCATTAATCCTGTCTAGTAAATAAGCATAATCGCGTGTACCTTGTACATATTGATCGCGTGTCCAGGAGATAGGAAGCGGCTGTGATTCGTAGGCCTCCCGCTTCATTTGGTCAATATACCAGTCTGTCTGCAAATAGCTGAGGTTACAAACGCGAACATCTCTGCGTACACCTTCCACCTCCTGCAGATACCATAACGGGAACGTATCGTTATCACCATTGGTAAATATGATTGCGTTTGGTTCGCACGAATTGAGATAATTGGCACCAAAGTCCGGACATACCGTACGACCTGAACGGTCGTGGTCGTCCCACGTCTGACTGATCATCTGAACAGGTACCAAC
>JAQUZH010000111.1 GCA_028691445.1 Bacteroidales bacterium
CCATCCTCAAAGATGAAGACCGCATTACGGAATCATCGGCCGGCAAGTGTAAGATTAATAACAGGGGTAAGTTTGTTATCGGTACTTTTGAACGAAAGAAAAGAGGTATCAACCAGCTCGTTCCGGATGAAGGTGGCGAACCGATCTTTGTCGCCGAACGAAACTCCGGACATGCGATGAACAAAGACAAGGTGAAGATCCTGATGTATGCAAAGCGCAGAGGGAAAGAGCTGGAAGGTGAAGTGGTCGAGATCCTGGAACGTTCGCAAGATACGTTTGTGGGCACCTTGCAGGTGGTCAAGAACTATGCTTTTCTGGTTACTGAGAGCAAGACGCTTGCCAATGATATCTTTATCCCTACTAACAAACTAAAGGGGGGTAAGGATGGAGACAAAGCAGTGGTTCGCATTGTGGAATGGCCTGAGAAAGCGAAAAACCCGCTTGGAGAAGTGATTGATGTGTTGGGAAAAGCCGGTGAGAATGACACGGAAGCGCATGCTATCCTTGCCGAATATGGCCTTCCGTACAAATACCCGGTTGCAGTGGAAAAGGCGGCGAATCTGATTCCTGACGACATCGACGAGGAAGAGATCAGCAAACGCGAAGATTTCCGCAACATTGTGACCTTTACCATTGACCCGAAAGATGCGAAAGACTTTGACGATGCGCTTTCTATCCGCACACTGGATAAGGGCCTCTACGAAGTGGGGGTTCATATTGCCGACGTTACTCATTATGTCAAGGCGGATACGATCATTGACAAAGAGGCGCAAGAGCGTGCCACTTCGGTCTATCTGGTCGACAGAACGATACCGATGCTACCTGAGAGATTGTCTAATGGTCTCTGTTCGTTGCGTCCGAATGAAGAGAAACTTTGTTTCTCCTGCATCTTTATCTTAAACGAGAAAGCGGAGACGCAGGATTACCGTATCGCGCGTACCGTGATTAAGTCTGATCGCCGCTTCACTTACGAAGAGGCTCAGAATATTATCGAGACAGGGGAAGGAGATTATAATAAAGAGATGCTCCAACTCGACAAACTGGCCAAATTGCTCCGGAAGAGAAGATTCGAGAAGGGATCTATCAACTTTGATCGCTTTGAAGTAAAAATCGAAGTGGATGAAAAAGGGAAACCGATCGGGGTGACGTTTAAAGTGTCGAAAGATTCCAACAAACTGGTGGAAGAGTTTATGCTTCTGGCCAACAAGAGAGTGGCGGAATTTGTTGGGAAAGTGCCCAAAGGTAAGGATCCAAAGACTTTTGTCTATCGTATTCATGATCTTCCTAATCCGGATAAACTGGACAACTTCGCTGAATTTATTCGTCGTTTTGGGTACAAACTGAAGACGGAAGGTAAAGGAACTGATATTTCCAAGTCTATCAATCGTCTGTTGGATGAGGTACAAGGGAAACGGGAAGAGAATGTGATCGAAACGATTGCCATCCGCGCCATGGCAAAAGCAATCTATTCGACAGTCAATATTGGTCACTACGGACTAGGGTTTGACTACTACACGCATTTCACCTCTCCTATCCGACGTTATCCGGATATGATGGTGCATCGTCTGCTGGAACGTTATATGGCAGACGGCCGTTCGGCGAGCAAGGGTAAGTTTGAGGATCTGTGCCGTCATAGTTCGGACATGGAACAGCTGGCCGCGGATGCTGAACGTGCTTCGGTGAAGTACAAGCAGGTAGAGTTTATGAAAGAACGACTTGGGGAGACCTTCGAGGGTATTATCTCGGGTGTTACGGAATGGGGGCTTTATGTGCAACTCAATGAGAATAAATGCGAGGGAATGATTCCTATTCGTGACCTGGATGACGATTATTATGAGTTTGACGAAAAGAGCTACTGTCTGGTGGGACGCCGCAAGCGACGGATGTATCGTCTGGGAGATCCACTGACCATCCGCGTGGCACGTGCCAATCTGGAGAAGAAACAGTTGGACTTCGAACTTATCTGAAATCGGGAGCGCCCATGATTACGGAAGAGAAGAAGTATATCGACGCGGAACTTGGACCGGTCTATATCTATAAGAAGACGCTCAATAGATGTGTCACCTTACGTATTAAAGAGACTGGGATCGTCGTTGCGATCCCGGCCTTTTATTCGTTTGCCAAAGGTGAAGAGATCGTTGAACAGTACAGAGACAAACTGAAAACCAAACTACTGAAGAAGCAAGAAAAGTTTCGATTTGAAGAGGGCGGCGAACTAAAGACATATAGTTTTACGGCTTACATCTCGCGTACTTCGTTGCAAAAGAGTTATTACTCGCTCAAGGACGGCGAACTTCGCATTGCCTTGAAAGAGAGCACGGACTTCAACAATCCGGAGGTACAACGGGTGATAAAGAAGATCATCGAGGGCTGTCTGCGCAAAGAGGCTCAACGCATTCTTCCAGATATGCTCCGATCTGTGGCTGCAAAGCATCGCTTCACGGTCAATGAGATCAAGATCAACAGTAGCAAGGGACGCTGGGGTAGCTGCTCGGGAAAGAAGAATATCAACCTCTCTTTCTATGTCATGCTACTTCCGCCTCATCTGGTCGAGTTGATCTTACTCCACGAATTGTGCCATACACTGGAGATGAACCATAGTCCGCGTTTCTGGAAGGAACTAGATCGGGTAACGGGAGGGAAAGCCAAACTCCTGACCAAAGAATTAAAATCTCACCATACTTGGTAATCCTCAAGAGGTAACCTATGAACAACCGGTTTATTAAGCTCCATATCTCCATATTGCTGGCTGGCTTTACGGGATTGTTCGGCAAACTGATTTCACTGAATGAGGGTTTGTTGGTTTGGTATCGTATGCTCTTTGCCGCGGTAGTGTTTTACTGTATCCTACTGATTGGACACAAACTGGAGAAGATCGCGTGGCGCGAGAAACTGAAGATCTGTGGTGTAGGACTTCTTCTTGCTCTTCATTGGGTCTCCTTCTTTGGTAGCATCAAACTGGCCAATATCTCTATCGGAGTCGTCTGTTTCTCTACCACCAGCTTCTTTACGGCTTTATGGGAACCATTGATCCTTCGACAGCGATTTGCTCTGAGGGAATTATTCTTCAGTCTGATTGCAGTCGCCGGCATCGCACTGATCTTCCAGTTTGATACCCGCTATCGAACCGGCATCGGCATCGGTATTCTTTCTGCGGCACTCGCGGCTCTGTTTACCATTACCAACAAGAAAGTGGGGGCTCGCCATAATACACGGTCGGTTCTGCTCTATGAGTTGACGGGAGGGTTTCTCGGACTGACCTGTCTCCTCCCTTTCTATCTTCATCTTTTCCCTGTGGATACGATCCTCCCGACTCTTCCGGACTTCCTCTACCTGCTGATCCTGGCAGTCATTTGTACGATTGGTCTGCAGCTCTTGCAGATTCAGGCACTGAAGGGTATCTCCGCTTTTACGGTCAACCTGAGCTATAACCTCGAACCGATCTACAGCATTATCCTTGCCGTCTTGTTTTTTGATGAAGCAAGAGAATTGAATTATGCATTTTACATCGGTTTGGGCATGATCTTCCTCTCTGTATTACTGCAAACAAGAAGAGCATTGCATATCCGAACCAACTAGCAGAAGCGCAACGCTGTGTTATCTCTGCAACAGATTATCCAACGCGGAAGAGAAGGTGGGATAAGCAAATGTAAAGTCAGAGTCAATCAGCTTTTTAGGAAAAGCACTTTTGTCATCTGTGAGCACCACATATCCCGGTCCGATACCTATCTGAAGAATCCATGTCGGTATGAGAATCTTGATGATCGTTGAGAAACGTTTGGCCAGCAGCGACGTGACCGCTTTATTGGTCGGAGCATCAGGAGCCACCACATTGACAGCATCGCGAAGTTGTTCGTTGTGAATGATCGCCTCAAAGGCGTAGACAAGGTCAGAGATATGCACCCACGACAAACGCTGCTTACCGGAACCCAAAACGGTTGCCAATCCGAATCTGAAAGGAAGGATCAACTGAGGGAAAGCGCCCTGATTGGAAGAGAGTACCACCCCTAAACGGGTACGTACCACCCGGATATCACCTTCCAATTTGTCAAAAGCAGCCTCCCAGGCCTTGCAGACCTGTGCCAGAAAGTCCTCTCCTGCCTCTCCCTCTTCTTCGGTAACCTCTTGGCTCCCGATGGAATAGTAGCCGACAGCCGATGCGGTGATGATCAGTTTGGGCTTATCTTCAGTGGTTAACAAGTTTATGGCTTGCACAAGCATCGAAGTTGTCTCTATCCTGCTCTCGCAGATCTCTTTTCGATACTTGCTCGTCCACCTCCCGGAGATACTGGCTCCTGCAAGATTGATCAAGACATCATAACCCGATATCTCGTGAGAAACTTCCTGCGCAGAGTGGCTGGCAAACAAGTTGCGCCCGAAAAGAGTCACATCCTCTCCTTTGTCCGAAAAATGCTTGTTGAGAGCTCTTCCAACAAATCCGGTACCACCGATAATCGCAATTCTTTTCATTCGTATTTACGTTTTGGATTGCGGGGAAACCACCCTTTCTTCACTCTTTCTTTTTGTTCAAACACTTCTTTGATGGTCCAAAAAGAAGAGAAAGAAAAGACTCCCAGCAATGCTGAAATAAAGATATTCTCAACAAATAACGAAGCGATGACTCCGATAGTGCCCAGAACAAGAAATATCCACCAACATTTTGTTCCCCAGTAATATTCCGCTTTGATGACAACCGGATGAAAGAGTCCGATGATCAGGAAGGTGGCAAGTCCGATACCTAAACCGGTAAAAGCAGTCAGTTCCATACGCATTTCATTTATAGGTTTATTGCCACTCCGTCCGAAGTTCGCTCAAGACACAGCAGAGAGAGTGACAACAAAAGTACAAATAAAACGGTGTACTCAATGGCGATGCAACGCCTTTTACATATTTTAGTCCTCACCGCTTTTACCGCATGAGCTCTTCAACTTACATCCCGAACAGCCACTACATCCGGATGATTGTTTGGACGTAATTGTTCTGACCAATGAATAAACAACATAGCCTATCGCCAGAAATACAATACAGAAAACAATGATTGATTGTGTCATATCTTCACAAATTTAAGTTAGACAAACAGACTACCCACCTGATAGGAAAGAAAAGCAACTACCCATGCAATGGCAGTAGTATATGTCATGGTAAATAATGCCCATTTCCAGTTTGACTCCTTCTTTATGGCGGCAATAACAGCTATACATGGGAAATAGATCAGTACAAAGAGCATAAAACCAAAGGCAACCAGTGGTGTAAATACTTTTTGTCCTTTCCATACACCATTGGTATGTACTTGTTGCTGAAGCTTCTCAACCAAGCTTCCTGAGTTTTCGTCAGCCTCCAGGTCTGCATGGTACAAAATACCCATCGACCCTACAACAATCTCTTTTGCCGCGAGTCCGGTGATCAGACTGATTCCTATCTTCCAGTCAAATCCCAGCGGCTGAATAGCCGGTTCGATGAATTGTCCCAACTGTCCGATGTAGGATTGCTCCTGATGTTCCGAAGCTTTAGATAGTTCCAGAACGTTTATATGTGATTGAACCACCGAATCAGACAATGACCTATCAGACTGAACAGCTGCAATCTGTGCCTCATAATCAGTCGAATAGTTCACCTCTTGCGGATAATAACTCAGTGCCCATATCAGAATGGAAGCTACCAGAATGACACTACCCATCTTATGCAAATACTGCGAACCTTTATGCCACATATGTATCACTGTATTTTTCAGAGTCGGTATCCGGTAGGGAGGTAGCTCCATCACGAAAGGAACATCCTGTTTGTGAAACACGGTCTTCTTCAATACCAGTGCTACCACTACTGCAATGGCAACTCCAATCAGATAAATGGAAAACAACACCAGTCCCTGATAGTGAGGAAAGAAAGCAGATATCAGAAGTACATAGACCGGCAACCGCGCACTACACGACATAAAAGGCGAGATCAGCATGGTAATAATGCGGTCTTTTCGGTTTTCAAGTGTCCTTGTTGCCATAATTGAAGGCACATTGCATCCAAACCCCATAAGAAGCGGGATAAATGATTTACCATGCAATCCCATCTTATGCATCAGACGGTCCATAATAAAGGAAACTCTCGCCATATATCCCGTATCTTCCATCAAAGATATAAAGAAGAAAAGAATCAGGATATTAGGCAGAAAGATGATCACGCCACCTACTCCACCAATTATCCCATCCACCAGCAGGTCGCGCAAAGCCCCTTCCTGCATGGACGAACTGATCAGATCACTTAATAAACCAACTCCGGCATCAATCCAGTCCATCGGATATCCTCCCAAGGTAAAAGTTGTCTGAAACATCAGCCACATAAAGAAAAAGAAAATCGGGAATCCCCAAATCCGATGTGTCAGCAGGAAATCAAAATCACGTTTCTTCCCTATCAGCTTCTCTTTCTGCTCCACACACGTTTCAAGGAGTGCCCCTGAAATAAAGCCATATTTACTATCCGTAATGATTGTCTCCGATTTCTCTCCATACTCTTTTTCCAACTTGTTTATTTCAATCTCACATTGCTTGATGATCGTCTCATAGTTGCCACATTCACGGAGCAAATGACGGGTGTTTTGATCGTTCTCCAACAACTTTATGGAGAGGTAACGGGTTGAATTCAGAACGGAGACATCCACATTCTTTCGGATCTCTTTCTGAATCCTCCGAATCGAATCCTCGATCATCGTGCCATAATTGATATGAATATGTCGGAGTGTCGGATCTTTATCTTCATACACCTCAATCACTTTATCCATCAACTCGTCTATTCCCACTCCTTTTACGGCAACGGTTGGCACGATTGGAATCCCAATCATCTTCCCCAGCTCCTTATAGTTCAGCTTCGTACCTTTTTGCTCCAGTTCATCGTACATATTTAAAGCCATCACCACTTTGATATTCATGTCGATAAGCTGGGTGGTAAGAAACAGGTTTCGCTCCAGATTGGAGGCATCCACCACATTTATCACCACATCGGGTTTTTGTCCGATGATATGCGATCTCACATATAGCTCTTCAGGCGTATATTCGGTGATAGAATAGGTGCCGGGCAAGTCGGACATCTTTATTGTATAGTCGCCTCTCTTTACCGTCGCTTCCTTGACATCGACAGTTACACCCCCATAATTGCCAACCCTTTCATGAGAGTCTGACGCATAATTAAACAAGGTCGTCTTCCCACAATTCGGATTACCTACCAGTGCTACATGAATAGTATTGCTCCATTCACGTGCAGAGATTTTCAACCGGTCTTCGACCAATGTTCCTTCATATGCGGCAACCTCCTGTTGTTGCACCATATCTTCCGAAACCACCTCCACCAAAGAAGCTTCACTGCGACGTAAGGATACATTGTATCCCATAATACTATACTCGACGGGATCTTTCAACGGTGCATTTTTGATGACAGTAACAAGTTTGCCTTTGACAAAGCCCATTTCTGTTATTCTTTTGCGAAAAGCTCCATATCCGATAACCTTTGTGATTACCCCTTTTTCACCGTCTCTCAATTCAGAGAGCAGTCCAGTTTTTATCTGTGTCATACTTTTGATTCTTTAGAATGTGATACCGAAACGAAGATTGGCAGTCAGGCAATTATCAAGATTGCCGCCCGTAGCTGCCGGATGGATGATATACTGAAAGTCAGGTTGAATAAAAATATGGTTTGTCAGAGGATAGTAGTACGTCAGTTCGATTGTCGTTTCGTGATCAGGTATCTCATTGAAGTGATTATAGGCAAAAGCAAGTCCCAGCACGTCATCACCCTCCTTGCGAAGCAATCCATTATAGTTCATACCACCACCTATATATACATCCGTGGTACTGACTTTGCTCGGGCTATAACCCAACTGGGCAAACACTCCAAGACTCTTTGTACCTTGTTGCCATACTTTCTGATCCACGATGGAATAGAAACTGAAAATGGTATGATTCAGCGAATCCGGAATATCCTGATCGATGAAGTGACTGTGAGAAAACGCACCCAGTTTGTAGGTGCCGGGCAGCTCTTTGATAGTCATATTGTATTGAAGTTCGGAGATAGCCAAGATGCCGTCAGCGGTATGAAAGCCCCAGGTTAAGTTGTGTGGATTGTGCTCGAAGTCGGTCGGATCACCATCATACAGTGCATTCAGCCAGGTAATGTTCTCATTCATGTTCCACTTTACCGTCAGTCCCAAGGAAGTCAGTGGAAATATCGGTGCCGCAATATTCGCAGAGATAAGCGGCATGATGCCAAAGGAGCTGTTCATGAAGACCGCCCCGTTTTCTGTATTGGCAAATTCTACATTCAAGTCTTGCAAACCGGCAATCAGATCCACCCGACCGATTGTCTGCTTGAACCATAGTTCTTGTACATACGTGTGATCACCGGCATCAATATTGGACACTACCTGAACATCCCCCAACATATCTGCCGATGGAGTCGCACCATGGGTATTTGCCGCATTCAGATAGAAGGATCCCCCCTTCCACAGTCCGGCGTTTTGTGTATCAAATAAAACCCGGAGATTGGCCATCCCTAAATAGGACGAACCTCTTTTGATACCTCCCGACAGGTTATTGATATTATCGCCGATGTACGAAGCCTCGAAAGTGAAGGCTTCCTCTTTTGTTTTTGTCGAATCTTGTGCCGACAATGGGAGGAAAATAACTGACAACAGGGCACATGCAAGTACTATTTTTTTCATCTTTTGTAATGTTACTAATTTGACAGTACAAAAGTAGTGCTGTTAAGCAAGACCGGAAATCCCTATATGTTATGATTCGTTACGCTAACCCTCATCACAAATAAGGATGAAATGACGTTTTTTGCTTATTGGATCTCGTTTTGTTCGATCATCTTGTTCAATAAAGCATAGACGGCAAGTCCGGATATTGACTTTATACCTGTCTTTCTGGAAATATTCTTCCGGTGGGAAATCACCGTATGAATAGATATA
>JAQUZH010000112.1 GCA_028691445.1 Bacteroidales bacterium
GTTGTATATGTTTAAACCGCAGAACCCGGATCTGAAGCCGGAACGAATGGTTTCGTATGAACTTTCGTGGGATCAGACGCTTGTGCCGGAGGTGTTGGTGAGTGAGGTCTCACTCTACTATATTGATGGGGAAAACATGATTCAGGTACAGTTTCCGGGAGGTAAACCGCTCAACGTGAATACGGGGGCTTTTCATAACAAAGGTGTGGAGGCGCAGCTGAGTTACATGCCTTTACGCGATACACGGATCTTTGCAAACTATGCGTATCTTCATTCCAATGTGAATCTGATCAGTGCTCCGACACATCAGGCTAATCTAGGTATCTCACAACGCTTTCGTAATTTTACGTTTGCTGTGGATGCTCAATATGTGGGCGATCTGATGTTGAATGCGACCAGTGGTGTGAAGGAGAACTATTTCTTGGCCGACGCGCGCGCTTCTTACAAGTGTGGGAAAAATATTTCCCTCTTTCTGAAAGTAAACAATATCACCCATAGCGACTACACAGTGATGGAGGGTTTCCCGATGCCGGGAACTACAGTAATGGGCGGGTTGTCTGTTCGTGTTGACCAGTAAACCGTTCAGCTGCGATCGGATGCTTTCTCCTCTTCAAGGAGTTCGTTGATCAGACTTCTGATGCAGGGATAGTTGTATTCTTTCTCTTTCAAAACCGTCCCGTTGTAGCAGAGAAGGTCTATGTCTATACGAATGAGTCCTTTTGCTTTTCCTTCGGGAGTTTGCCCAATGAGCTTTTCCATCTCTTTCAGGATCAAACGTACTTCAATGGAGGATAGGGAGGTGTAAAGAGCGCCAACCTGATTGACAAACCAGGGAGTGCCGGGTGGCATTCCTATTGGCTCCGTTTGTTTGGCAGCACCCCAGCGGAGTGACGGAAAACGGTGTGTGAGGAGCGTTCTCGCCTGTTCCAAAGATGCTTCTGGAGCATCATTGGAACCAAGCGAAAGCAGACAATGGTTCATTCCTTGATGACAGCGATTACTTCAACCTCCACAACTCCACCTTTGGGAAGTCCGCGTACAGCTATTGAAGAACGCGCTGGAAAGGGTGTTCTGAACTTCTTTTCGTAGATTTCGTTCATTTCGGCAAACTTATCCATATTAGTCAGATAGACGGTGGTTTTGACAACGCTATTCATGGATCCTCCCGCCTCAAACAAGATAGCGGCGATATTGCTGAATGCTTGTTCGACTTGCTTCTTAACGGATCTTCCGGCCATCTTGCCGGTACTTGGATCAATGCCTAACTGGCCGGAAATAAAGAGTAAGTCGCCGACCTTTATTGCTTGGCTGTAGGGGCCGATGGCTTCCGGTGCTCCTGTCGTGTTAATAGCTTCTTTTCTCATGTTATCCTTTGTTTAAATGGTGTGTGTTAGGATCAAAACTTAAATTCCAATGCGATGCGAATACCGCGTTTGTCAATATTGGGGTTGTCGAGATAATTAAGCCGCCAGATATAATCGACGCGTAATATTTTGAAGACATTCTCAATGCCGACGCCTGCTTCCATGTAGGGCTCTTTACCTAATGTGTACGAAGTGGTTGGGAAGGTATATAATCCACTGTTCAGTCTTGGATTGTTTTTATCACTCAGGCTTCCATAGATACCATGAAAGGAGAGTACCTCTCTCCATTTGAGCCATTTAAGCAGTGGAATTCGGTTGAAGAAGTATCCATTGGCATGATAAACGACACCCAAACTGGCATATTGGTCTGTCATAAACTCCATGGCATTCATCATCGCGAATGATTCACTTTGTATGGTGTATGAGAGGTTGGCATTTGGGATCGTAAGTAACGGGAAAGGAACTTTGTTCCATACTTTTCCTGCTTTGGCTTTGATTTTGGTATAACCGAAATAGGAGAGCCAAAGCTGCTTTTGAAAGCCGAACTCAGTCAGGTTATAGTCATAATCGGTGCCCAGAATTCCCTTTTTTGCCGCTGTGTGCGTCAAGGTAAAGACCGGAGCATCCAATGTGATGGGCACGCGTTGGTTACGCATCTGATAAAACTTCTCATTCGGAGCGTAGCGCAGACTGAGCGACATTTCTCCCATGGAGTAATCATGGATAGGCGTTCCATCTGTACTGCTGATAAAGGGCAGATAACTGGACGCATATTCTGTGAGGTGAGTTGCCGACAGTTCGTAGGAAAATCCGAAATAATGCTCTCTTTTGTAGGTTACCTCTGCTTTTCGAAGATAGGTGTTCATGACATCTTTCTTCCTTTTCAAAGCCAGAAAGACGTTGTCCTTGTTGGTGAAGATATAGTGTTGACCAAGTTGATTGAGGTCGTAGCTATAGCTACCTTTGATGGAGTGAATGGGGAACTCGTTGGGGTGTTCTTTCTTCTTTCTGAAAGAGTACTCCAGTTGACCGTTGTATTTAAAGATCCCGTCTTTTGTGCCGTATGCAACATAGCCGCTTCCGAACAGATGCTTGTTGAGATAGGCTGTAGTCGTACCTCCAACACGCATTCTTAAGCCTTCGACCGTATTACCGGAGAGTGTGGTATTCATCGGACCAAGATCAATTTTGCTGTTCTTTTCAGCCGTTTGAATATATCCTGAAACAAGGATACCGATCACTTTTTCTGTATAGTAAAAGGCAGGATAACTCCGTAATTTGCGCATAAGAGCAGCCACTCCGTCTTCTTTTTCCTTTATGGGAACAAAGCGGTTTTCTGCCCAATATTCATCTGACCGGTTGAACGAGTTATCTTCTTCAATGATTTTTTCTTCTTTCTTGAAGAGATCAGCCATGGGGGGCTGACTGAAATCATGATTCTTGTAATAGACACTACGACGTGCGTAAAGGCCATCCGTGTTGGGCATCAACTGAAATTCGACAACGATATCATCGTGTGTGATCAGTCGGGTACCATCGGGCATCCGGTTATATTCCTGCGCGATAGTCATATTCTCTACATAGTTCAGATTGATGCTCTTCGGTACGGTCAGTTCGACTTTCTTGACGAAGTTGGTCGAATCAAGTGTGATATACAGATTGCCGACAAATCCGAATGATTCCGCATTAAAAGGGGCAAAGGCAAGATTCATGCACTTTTCACCATCTACCATGACCGTGTCTTCGAGATAATACTTGTAGAAGTTTGTACCACCTTCTGAAAGCGGGCTAACGAATCGGTTGAGAAAAAGAGGTATGTCGTTTTGGAACAGATCAATCTCCTTGAATATTTCTTTAAAGAAAACCTGCATGCTTTCCTGTGCCAGAATTTCATCCATTCCGGCATGCTTGGAGGCTTTCATAATCCTTTTCTCGGTTTTGGGCTCTTTCTGGTAGTAATAGTCCGTGAGTTCTTCTCTCATGGATATATTCAGAATAGGCTTGCCGGAGATAGAAGATGTGTCCACATAGTCTTTCATGAATTTAAAACTCTTGAAGATACCATTTTTGAGTTTCTCTTCCGTGAAGTTATTAAGAGCAAGAGAGAGCTTCTCATACTGCTCGTAATGGAAATTGGGGTGATTCTTCGGGTCATTTATGTCACGGGTGGCAATCACTTTCTTTACAAATTCCACCGCCGGGTTATTCTTCTTTGTATAGTGTTCCTTTTCGGGTTTCACGATTATTTCTGCTAGTAGCGTAGTGGAGGGAGAGAGCATCACATTGACAACGTTGGTACGTCCCGGACGAATAGCGATATTTTGAGTCTTATATCCCAAAAAGGAGATAACCACTTCTTTAGCTGTTGATACATTAGACTTGATATTGAATTGCCCATATTCATCGGTATTCATTCCGTCTGAAGTTCCTTTCAGATAGACTGCTACAAATGAGAGCGGCTCATTTGTGATGGAATCTTTGACGATACCCTTCACTACTGTTTGCCCTGATGCAGAAACAATGCTGATGATCAGAAACGCAAGAAGAGAGAGAAGGCGATTTTGTTTTATTCTCATATTCTGTGAAAGACTGATGTTTCAAATAAATGGATGCAAAGCTACTTAAAAACAAAGCATCTATTATGATATATTTTTATTTTAACTAATGAATCCCCATTCAATTTTGTCTCTGGAAAGGCGTTTGAGCTGCCATGCCATCATTTCATTTTTCATAAAGGATAGATCCGGATCCTCCTCAATGATAGCAATGGCTTTGTTGCGTACATATTCTAACAGATCGCTGTCACGCGTCAGACTGGCTACTTTCAAGTCAAATGCAATACCACTTTGTTGTGTTCCTTCCATATCTCCTGGACCTCGTAATCGCAGATCGGCCTCTGCAATCTCAAATCCGTCGTTGGTGCGTGTCATGAGATCAATGCGCTGTCTGGTGGTTTCCGAAAGTTTGAAAGAGGTGAGGAGAATACAGTAAGATTGATCTGCACCACGGCCCACTCGTCCTCTCAACTGGTGTAGCTGTGCCAAACCAAATCGTTCTGCACTTTCGATAATCATCACAGAGGCATTGGGCACATTGACTCCGACTTCAATGACCGTGGTTGCCACCATGATATTTGCTTTGCCGGATACAAACTCCTGCATGGCTGCTTCTTTGTACGCATTCTTCATTTTACCGTGTACCATGCAGACGTTGAACTCAGGAAATACCTCTTTGATATGTTCGTAACCTTCTTCCAGATTCTTGTAATCCATTTTCTCGTTCTCCTTTATCAGAGGATAAACAATATAAACCTGTCTGCCGGACTGAATCTGCTTTCTGACCGATGCATAGAGCGAGGCTCTATGATTGTCATAATGATGAAGGGTCAGTATGGGTTTGCGACCGGGAGGTAGTTCGTCGATGACGGATACATCCAAATCGCCGTAAAGCGTCATGGCGAGTGTCCTTGGAATCGGTGTCGCTGTCATGACCAAGATATGTGGCGGACAATTATTCTTCAGCCACAGTTTGCTCCGTTGCTCTACACCAAATCGATGTTGCTCGTCAATAACAACCAACCCTAAGTTATGAAATACGACGGGATCTTCAATCAACGCATGTGTTCCAATCAAGATATGGATATCACCTTCACGTAGTTCTTTGAGTAGTTTTACCCGCTTGCTGCTCCGGATCGAACCGGTCAGAAGTTCTACCTTTAAGCCCAGACCGTCAATGAATTGAGAGATCGTTTCCAGATGTTGTGTGGCAAGAATTTCCGTTGGAGCCATGATACAACCCTGAAATCCATTGTCAATAGCCATGAGCATACTCATGAGAGCGACCAAGGTTTTTCCACTTCCCACATCTCCCTGAAGCAACCGGTTCATCTGTTTGCCGGTTACCACATCGGCTCTGATTTCGCGGAGCACTCGTTTTTGTGCTTCGGTAAGAGGGAAGGGGAGGTTGTCAGCATAGAAGCGGTTAAAAACATCTCCGATCACCGGGAAAAGGAACCCTTTTACGGTTCGTTTCCGACTGAAGCTATAACGTACGATCTGCAACTGGATGTAAAATAGCTCTTCATACTTGATGCGATATTCAGCTTTGCGCAGTTGATCGGGATTTTGAGGGAAATGCATGGCTCGTATAGCCTCGTCTTTACTCATCATCTTCTCTTCTCGGACCAGCCACAATGGAAGCGTTTCCGGCAGCGTTTCCGGATAGAGCTGTAATAAAGCTGCGATGGCATTCTGAATGAAACGTGAGTTTAGATAACTGCGTTTCATCTTTTCCGTTGTGTTGTAGTATGGCTGTAATCCCTGCATTGTAAGCAATTCAGGATTGTATACGTCAACTTCCGGGTGTACGATGCTTATGTTGTGAGCAAACAGCGACGGACGACCGAATATGAGGTATTCGGTGTTTAGTTTGTATGCGGTACGTATGTAGTTAATCTTTTGAAACCAAACTAGTTCCACGAATCCGGTGCCGTCCGTAAAGTTTGCCGTGAGCCGTCTGCTCCGCCCTTCTCCTTGTTCGGCGAAAGAGACGATCTTTCCTTTGATCTGAATGAACGGCATGTTTCCATCTATTTCATGGATATAATACACCCGACTGCGGTCCACATGCTTATAGGGGAAATAATTAAGGAGCTGTTCGGCTGTATATACCTCCAGCTCTTTCTTAATCATTTCTGCACGTTTCGGACCTATACCCGGCACATACATGATATCTAGTTTGGACAGATCTGCCATTACTTCTCTTTTTCTAGGATTTCTTCGCCAAGCATCAAATCGAATGGTGTGGTTATTTTTATATTCTCCCGATTGCCTTCGACAAGAGTCACTTTTATATCACAGCTTTCTACCACGGTGGCATCATCGGTATACTCTTCGCGGTAGAGTTGATTGTAGGCACGTAGCAATAAGTCATTCTGAAAGACCTGTGGTGTTTGAACGATTTTGTATAAATTGCGGTTTACGCTCCGACTGCCTTCCGGTAATACTTCACGTACCGTTTCCACAATATCTATCACAGGAATGACAGCTCCGGCAGTTTCGGCTGTTTTATAGCAACGATCAATTACCTCAGTGGTGACAAACGGACGTACGCCATCGTGAATACCGACCAGACCTCTTTCCCGAATAAATGCCAGACCATTCTTTACGGATTGAAAGCGTGTATCACCTCCGTTGGCTATTTTATGAGGCACCATGAAATCGTATTGACGGCAAAGCCCTTTCCAGTAGTCTTGTTGGTCCTGAGGCAAAACGAGTATAATTTTTATTGTTGGATCATACTCTGCAAACCGTTGGATCGTATGCATCAGAATAGGCTTTTCTCCTAATATCAAAAACTGTTTTGGCAGATCGGAGCTCATGCGTATGCCTTTGCCACCTGCTACTATTATCACATATTTTTTCATAACTCCTCTGTCTCCTTAAGTACTTTCTCGATTTCTTCATTCACCTTGTGTAGTTTCTCTTTACAGAAACGCAGATATTCTGATGCCAGACGAATCTTTTCCGCAAGATCATCCATTGAAATCTCGTTGTTTTCAATTTGCGCAATCAGTAGTTCCACTTGCTGTATTGCTTCTTCATACGTTAGATTAGTTGTGTTCATTCTATAATACTGTTTATTTCTCCTGCACTGAATCGGGTCGTGATCCGATCGCCTGAGCGCACTTGTTCAGGAGAAGTTATTATTTTTCCATTCATTATTGTTAGGGTGTAACCACGTTTTAGAAGTGCTTCCGGAGAGAGCCACTTCAACTGCTCTTGTTTGAGGTCGCACCGGTGCATCTCTTTCATCAGATAGAGTTTGGTGACGCTTTCGAGTTGTCTGATCCGCATCTTCTGATCATTGATTCTGTTTTCCGTTACCATCCGCGCGATCTGGGGCAACCGATTGGAGCAATAATCCAAACGTTCTTTTTCTTGTTGCCGTTGTTCGTTGACGAGTAAGATCAGTGTGTCGCGAAGCTCTTTTAATCTCTCTTCTTGCGCGTAAAAACGCTGAAGAAGAAACTCTGCGGCTGCTGTTGGTGTTTTAACACGCATGTTGGCCACCATATCGAGCACCGACTCATCGCGTTCGTGACCGATACCACTTATGACAGGCAGAGGAAATTGTGCGATGTTGGCACATAAATCATACGTATCAAACCAGCTCAGGTCTGAGGTGGCTCCTCCGCCGCGAATGATGACAACGACGTCAAAAAGGTGCATCTGTTCGTAGATCTTATTCAACGCCTCAATGACGGAAGACTCCGTCTGTGCGCCTTGCATGATGGCGGGAAAGAGCTTGATATAATATGCGAAACCACCTTTGTCTTCACGCAGATGGGCGCAGAAGTCGCCATAGCCTGCCGCTGTCGACGATGAAATTACGGCAATGCGTTGAGGAAGAAGAGGGATCGGCAGCTCTTTGTTCAATTCAAAGATACCGTCTTCTTTTAATTGACGCACAATTTCATTCCTTTTTCGTACAACTTCCCCCAATGTATACGAAGAATCCAGATCTTGTATTACCAGTGAAAAACCATATAAGGCATGGAAGTTTACGCTCACATTGACCAAGACTTTCATGCCGGAAGCAAATGTCTGACCGGTCTCTTCTTCGAAAAGGACTTTCAGCATCCGGAAACGTTGCGCCCAGATGACGCCCGATGCCTTTGCCACAAGTCTGTCGCTCTTTTCATCCTTCTCTACTAATTCGAGATAGCAATGTCCGTTAGCATTGACCCGAACATCCATCAGTTCGGCGACAATCCAATAACTCTGTTCCAAATTGTCTTCCAGACAACTTTTGATCAGTTCGTTCAGCTCAGAAAGTTTGCGGCTATCTCTTTCCATTTATTCTTTTATCATTAGTTTGTAGGAAGTAACCGACTCGTCTTTGTCTATTCTCAAAAGATAGATTCCAGCCGGCCATCGACTCGTTTGCACTTGGTACCTGCTGTCTGATATTCTTTCGTCCACCAATACTTTTCCAAACATATTAAAAATAGTAATACGACACCCACTTTCTTCCATCATCACAGTGAGATGCTCTTTTGACTGATAGAACTGGGGAATAGTAATCTTGTTTAGCTCTTTCGTAGAAGCGAGTCCGTTTCCACTCTGATAGGAGCGGAATAGGTTGGGGATACCATATCCCAGACGATTATCAGGTTGTTCTTTCAAGGAGGAATAGTCGCAGATTAGTTTGATAAGTTCCTTGTTGGTCAGTTTGGGCAATGCTTGCCACAAACAAGCAGCCATCCCTGCGATGAGAGGTGTGGAAAACGAAGTTCCATCCGTCTTGATTAGATTGTCATATTGGTTGATCGCATAGATGCCTACACCCAAGGCTGCAACTTCCGGCTTTATCCGTCCATCTGCGGAGGGACCATAAGAGGTGAAGTATCCGGCAATTGAATCCCGGTCAACAGCACCCACAGCAAGCACATCCTCTGCATCCGAAGGTGACAGGATGGTTTTCCATGCGGTTTGAGCCTCATTTCCACAGCAATTTACGACCAATATCCCTTTCTTTACGGCCATGGTAGCTCCTCTGCTGCAGAAAGTACTCTTCC
>JAQUZH010000113.1 GCA_028691445.1 Bacteroidales bacterium
GCAGCCTTACCGGAGCCAGACAAACGGACATCATAGACTGCATAGCCATTAGCCGGGACGGTAGCTCCTGTCAAAACATGTACCTTACCGTCTGCATACGATACGATTTGAGAGGCAACTTCTTTCCCTTGTTCATTGTATACGGCTACTTTAGACGGACACTTGGCTGCTTCAAGAACCAATTCTACTACATCAATAGCATCATAACCCAACGCATTGTACAATACTACCGGAATTCCTTTCACACGGGTATCCATCTGTTCCGATACCGCACTGACTGAAGTCGTCAGAATATTCGAGAATTGTTTCAAGGAAAGCAATTCATCGTTCCATGAAAACTCATAAGCTCTTGGAATACTGGTACCGGTCAAATCATCGTGAAATTGGTGGAAAATAAAACGTTTCCATGATTCGGTCAGACTTTTTGAAGGATAATCCACCAAACCCAACAAGTCGGCTGCTACAGAAGAACGTTCGGAAGCATCTCCCAATAATTCGTTCTGACGGTTATAGAATTTCATGGCAGCCTGAGAAGTATAACAGCCTGTACCATGAACATCCATCAACAATTCGCCATCATACATCGGCAAATCCGGATGTTTTTCGAATGGCAAATAGTCCTTATAGAGTTGGTCACTGGTCGCACTGATGATCTGAAGCGGACCTTGCCCGTTCAAACTTCTCTCAACGGCATCTACAGAGGTGATTGTAGGAGAACCACCGATGTCACCGGTACCATAATAATGATACACCACATTCATCGGACTTTCTTTCGCTCTTTTATGCAACATGTCGCTGTGTGTCAAGTCCTCCGATTGAAAACGCTGTCCATAGTTGAAACCATGTGCCATCATAATGGTAGAGCCATCTACCCCTTTCCATAAACCTACGGTATAGGGGAACTTCTTATCACCATGCATTGGATTGTTGCGCCAGCCCAACTTTTGGGAAGAAAAACCGATCAAGCCACAATGCTTGGCAATCGTGGGCAAAGTCCAGCCAAAGCCGAAACAGTCTGGAAGGAAAATATCTGTACTTTCTACCCCAAACTCATTTCTATAATACGCTTGTCCCAACAAGAGATTACGGATAGCTGATTCCACGGAAGGAACAATCGCATCGGTAGCATCCCAACCTGTTCCGGTCACATGCCAACGGCCTTCCTTGACATATTTCTTCAGTTCTTCATATTCTCGAGGATAGTATTCCTTCATCCAGGCGTACTTCACCCCTCCTTCGAAGTTAAACACATAGTTCGGATACTTTTTCAGTAAGAACAAATTCTGATTGATTGTATTCCAAACATACTCTTTAATAGTGGTTTGGATGTCCCAATTCCACTGAGTGTCCAAGTGAGCATCTGATACTAAATAAGCTTTAGGCTTATTGGAATTTTCCGATTGCGCTCGGGCACCACAATTGGCTGCCAGTAATACAGCAGCCAATGTAATTAATTTTTTCATTTTAGTTATCACACCTTTAGTATTTAGTTTTATTCAATAACTGCAGCAAAGCCACCATTGCGGGCCATCTTCACCTGAATGGTCTGCCCCTTCTTCACGCTCTTTACATTCTTAACATAATGCATGGCCTGACGATTTGCATTTACACCGTCTTCAAAAGATGTCATCTGGAAAGTCTTACCATCCGGCAAGAAATCCAACGGCAATTCAAAGACACGTTCTTTTTCATCATTATTGGTCATACCTCCGATATACCATTTGTCACCTTTACGTTTAGCAACAATAGCATATTCACCCAACTTAGCTGCCAAAGAGATGGTTTCATCTGTCTGTACAGGAACATCAGCCATGAACTGTGAACAATCCGGATGCAGATAATACAATGCCGGATTATCGGCCATCATTTGGATACCTGTTTCAAACAAGACATAAAGAGCCATTTGGTAAGCACGTGTACCTACGCATCCGGAGTTCGGACGATCGGCACGGAGAGTTTCCGGTTGATAGTTCAACATCGCACCTGGTGTATAATCCATCGGACCTACGGCATTACGCATAAACGGATGATAAATACTGTTTTCCGGACGACAGCCACCCATCTGTTCCATACCTCTTACACCTTCATAAGACAACACATTCGGATATTTATATTCCAAACCGGCTGGTTTGAATGAGCCATGGAAGTCCACAAACAATTTATGCTTGGCTGCTTCTGCTGCTACTCTTTCGTAATAGTTTACCATCCATTGGTCACTACGGTCCATAAAGTCAATCTTCACACCTTTGACACCCCATTCTGCAAACTTTTCAAACAAGTCAAAATTATTTTCTACCACCAACCAAGTCAACCAAAGAATAACACCTACATTCTTTTGCTTTCCATATTCAATCACCTCCTTCAAATTCAAATCCTTGTTCGGAGAAAATGGATCACGGGTACTTTGCGCCCACCCTTCGTCCAACAAGACATATTCTACACCGAATTTTGAAGCAAAATCAATGAAATACTTATACGTTTCCGTATTACAGCCAGCCACGAAATTAACTTCCGGTCCATATGGAGTGGCACCATTCCACCATTCCCAAGTCGTTACACCCGGTTTAATCCAAGACGGATCGGCAATTTGACTCTTTTCCGCCAAACGAGCAGTCATGGTGTTTTCCAGCAAGTCACCATCTTCCTTTGTTATCACGAAATAGCGCCAAGGGAAGTTTCTCTTGCCATTGGTCTTGGCTATATATGCTGCTTCTTTCACCAATTTCACACTACGGTCGCCATCGTCACCGAATTCAATCGGATTCTTCGGGAAAACAGATGACAATCCCTGGTTACCTGTAGCATTGGAAAGGAACATAGCCGGATAGTCTGTCAATGCCGATTCACTAATTAATATTTTATGGTTGTTCTTAGCCTCAATCAATACTGGAAGCATAGTATATCCTTTCGCATTCTTCCATTCACTCAACTTCATGTGGTTATAAGATTCTTCATAAGATGTCTTGAAACGACCGGCCATCTGAACATGCATTGGATAATCTTCCGGGAAATCCACTTGGAAAAGTTCATTGATGACTTCTACTTCTCCTTTTTTATTGGTGATAAAACGATAGGCTACACCATCATCAAAAGCACGGAATTCCACTGAATAATTGCCACTGAACTTCAACAACAACTGATTGTAGTGGTTAGGAATAGCAGAAAACTTGAACGGAACTACCGGCTTGATGGTTTCATTGACCGTTTTAGTAGAACTACTCGTAACCTTTGGTTTTTCACCCAACAATTGCGTACCAATCTGCATTTGCATTACACCCTTTTCGAGTAATGTTTCATTTTGGCAAACGATGTCATAATAAATTTTATCTGATACGGTTACAGAGAATTGAATATCCCCATTCGGAGAAACTAACTTGTAAAGCTTCTGAGCTTGCACATAGAATGGCGTCAGACAGCACAATAGAAAAAATGTAATTGGTTTCATAGATCATTGAATAAGATTTTAGAGTGCAAATATAAGCTGTAGCTATCCATTAAATGTACGTTTTTACGTCATTATAGTATTACAAAGACCCTTCAAAGCCGTCAGCTGGATTTATTCAAGCTATTTGAGAAAAAATAGAGGGTGATAGCCGGTCTCCCAACACCCACCCTATACCTTTTACACAAAAACGATCTCCGAAAATCTGTCCTCCACCAGTATTAGAACATTCAAGTGGATAAGGCAACCGCATTGGAATCCATTGGTGTTTTCATTGGCGCCTCTTTCCTATGAGTGGTAAGGTTTGGCAAAATAAATAAAAACAGTTTACTTACCTGCTTTTCCAAATTTTTCGTAAGTTTGCATACATAGTACTTACCTCTCGATTTACTAATCTTTAACGCAAATCTATTATGGCAGAAATGAATCAAGGTGGTTGCCCGTTTTCGCACGGCGCCAACACAAGAATGAGCGAGAGCGTAACGAGCTGGTGGCCCGAGGCCCTGAAACTCGACATCCTGGCTCAGCACGACACGCGTACGAACCCCTATGGGAAGGACTACGATTACATCAAGGAACTGCAGTCGCTCGACTTCGAGGCACTGCACGCTGACATGGTAAAACTGATGCACGACAGCCAAAGCTGGTGGCCGGCTGATTGGGGAACCTACGCAGGCCTCTTCGTGCGCATGACTTGGCATGCGGCGGGTACCTACCGCATCGCGGACGGCCGCGGAGGCGCTGGCACCGGCAACCAACGTTTTGCACCGCTGAACTCATGGCCTGACAACGCCAGCCTCGACAAAGCACGACGCCTTTTGTCGCCAATTAAGCAGAAATACGGCAACAAACTGAGTTGGGCGGACCTCATCGCCTTCGCCGGAACAGTGGCCTACGAAACTATTGGTTTGAAGACTTTCGGCTTCGCATTCGGCCGCAAAGACATTTGGGGGCCGGAGAAGGATATTTATTGGGGCGCGGAGAACGAATGGCTCGCACCGAGCAACAAGCAACGCTATGGCAACGTGGATAAGCCCGATACGATGGCAAATCCCCTTGCAGCGGTACAAATGGGTCTTATCTACGTGAACCCTGAGGGCGTGAACGGTCAGCCCGACCCACAGCGGACTGCAGACCAGGTTCGTGAGACTTTCCGCCGCATGGGAATGAACGATGAAGAAACCGTGGCACTGACGGCAGGCGGACACACCTTGGGCAAGACGCACGGCAACGCAGATCCGAAGAAGATTGGCCCCGAACCTGAGGCTGCTCCTATAGAAAACCAAGGCTTAGGTTGGAGCAATCCGACGGGAAGTGGCGTAGGAAGACACACTATGACGAGCGGACTGGAAGGCGCTTGGACCACAAATCCAACGAAGTGGGATGATGGTTACTTCCGCATGCTCTTTGACTATGAGTGGACTTTGAGCAGAAGCCCTGCCGGCGCCAAACAGTGGGTGCCCATCAACATCAAGGAAGAGGATATGGCACCCGACGTAGAAGACCGGTCAATGAAGACCATGCCGATGATGACGGACGCGGATATGGCGTTGAAAGTAGACCCGAAATTCCGTGAGATCTGCCACAAATTCATGGCCGACTTCAACTATTTCAGCGAGATCTTCGCCCGTGCTTGGTTCAAACTCACGCACCGCGACATGGGTCCGAAGACGCGCTACTACGGCCCGTATGCGCCTAAGGAGGACTTGATTTGGCAAGACACCATTCCCACAGGCAATGCCTACTATGACGTAAAGACCGCCAAGGCGAAAATTGAAGCGTCCGGCCTCAGTATCCAGGAGATGGTAGCCACGGCTTGGGACAGCGCTCGCACGTTTCGTGGAAGCGACTTCCGCGGCGGCGCAAACGGCGCGCGTATCCGACTCGAACCCATGCGTTCGTGGGAAGCGAACGAGCCGAAACGACTGAATAAGGTGTTGAGCGTGCTCGAACCGATCGCTAAAGAGGTGGGCATGAGCTTAGCCGACGCCATCGTACTGGCGGGCAACATCGGCGTGGAACAAGCTGCTAAGAATGCCGGTTGCATTGTAGAAATCCCCTTTACTCCTGGTCGCGGCGATGCCACTCAAGAGCAAACAGACCAGCAAGACATGGGATACTTGCAGCCGTTGGCTGATGGATTCCGTAACTATCAAATCCGGAACTTCCCCGACGCGAAGCCGGAAGAGATGTTGCTCGACCGCGCACAGCTGCTGGGACTCACCGCGCCGCAGATGACGGTGCTCGTCGGCGGTATGCGTGTAATGGACGTCAACTACGCCAACGGCAAGGACGGCGTATTCACCGACAAGCCCGGCGCATTGACGACCGACTTCTTCCGCAACCTCATCAACATGAACTACAAGTGGGTACACAAGGGCGACCACCACTTCGAGATACGGTGCAGAAAGACGGGCGAACTAAAATGGACAGCTACCAGCGCCGACCTCGTGTTTGGTTCTAACTCCATCCTCCGCGCCTATGCCGAGGTGTACGCTCAAGACGACAACCGCGAGAAGTTCGTGCAGGACTTCGTCGAAGCGTGGGTTAAAGTAATGGACAACGATCGTTTCGACGTTTACCACTAAGCATTCTCCTCGCCACTTGACTGCGAGCTCTGTATGAAAAGGGATAACATCGTAACGATGTTATCCCTTTTTGAGCCGCTCAAGCATCTTGATGGACGACTCTTTTGCCAGGGCTACTATTTCTGCTCCGCCGGGCACCTTGTGGTTTTCCATCAGAAGACGGCCATTGCAGATGACCGTGTCGATCACGCTGTTGTCGGCCGAATAGACGCAATTGGAAATAAGGTTGTAGCAAGGGATCATCCGTTCGTTGTTTAAGTCGAGAAGCAAGGCATCGGCTGCCTTACCGACGGCGATCTTGCCGGAGTTGAGACCGAAACACTCGGCGCCCCACTTTGTGGCCATCTTAAAGACGGTGGAGGCAGGTAGTAATTCCAGATCTTTGTAGCGGGACTTCGCTACCAAGGCGGCCACTTTCATCTCTTCACGCATGTCGAGGTTGTTGTTTGACGAACAGCCATCGGTGCCGAGGATATAACGGCAGCCGGCTTCCTGCGCTTTTTGAAAGTGAAAGACGCCCGAACAGAGTTTCATATTGGACACCGGGTTGTGTACCAGGGTCACATCTCTGCTCGCAAGGATCGCTAATTCTTCTTCATCGACATGGATGACATGGGCGGCTACCACTTGTGGTTCCAGGGCGCCAATCTGCTCGAGCCATCGCACCGGTGTCATGCCGTGTGCTTTGACACAGTCTTCCACTTCTTGTTTGGTTTCAGACAGGTGGATATGAAAGACCAGATTGTGCTCGGCGGCATAGGCGGCACAGCGGCGGAGCAACGCTTCGCTGACCGTATAGATGGCATGAGGGGCTACGGTCAAGGTGATTCCTTCGGGTAACGTCTCGGGACGGAGATGGGCATCGAGATAATCGAAGTTGGCTTCGATATACTTCTTTCCAAGGCCATCCATGAAGGTGACACCGATGGCGGCTTTCAATCCCATCTCTTCGACGGCGCGGATGGTCTGGTCTTGCTGCCAATACATATCATTGAAGAAGATGGTGCCGGAACGAATCATCTCATACAGGGCGAGGCGCGAACCGTTATAGATATCTTCTGCAGTCATCACTTTTTCCATGGGCCAGATATAGTCGTTGAGCCATTCGAAGAGTGGAATGTCATCGGCGTATCCTCGCAACAACGTCATCGGCGAGTGGGTATGCCCATTGTAAAAGGGTGGAATGATCGCTTTGTCTGTTCCATCGATCACTTGATCGGCAAGAGAAGGATCTAAGCCCGGCTCTATGCGACAGAAGATCTTGTTTTTGATGAACACGTCGGTGGTTTCTCCATTGTGAAACACATTCTTGATAAGTAAGCTGCTCATTCTTCTTTCCATTTTACAGTATTTGTCACAAAGTTATACTATTTTTTTTGAGAGCGCTTTGCTGCTCGGATATTTTAAAAGCATAGTTGATTATTTAGAGTTATTTGAGGTGATTGGAAGTCAGGCAACGAGACAAAAGGGCGTTTTGAGGAAAAAACAGATAAAAACTATAAAAAAAAACCGATTATATTTCATTGTCTAAAGGTTTTCCCTATTTTTGTGTAGAAATTCAGACTGATATGACCGAAGAGTACAAGAAATTACTGAGTGATTTCGATGCAAGGCTTAAACAGCTCATGCTTTTATGTGACAAACTGAAAGCTGAAAATGAAGGCTTGACTCTGGCTCTTGAGAAGGAAAAAGCAAATGTGTCGGACACTAACGACGCCCTTCGTGTCTTAACAGCCAAATATGACCGCCTGAAGTTGGCAGGATTTGTCACAGCATCGAAAAGTGATGTGACTTCAGCCAAACTTAGGGTGAACAAATTAGTGCGGGAAATTGACAAATGCATCGCTTTATTAAACGAATAGGATATGGATAATGAAGAGATGTTAGCAATAACGGTTTTGATTGCAGATCGTACGTATCGCCTCAATATCAGACGCGATGAGGAGGAGGTAGTTCGCAAAGCAGCCAAAATGATTGAAGATAAGCTGAATCTGTACGGAAACAGATACAAGGTTGATAAAGACGAACGGGACAAATATTTGTCTATGATTGCGCTCGACCTGGCTGTAAACTTCTGTAAGATGGATAGCGAGAAGGATATGGAGCCTATGGCAGATAAGATAAAGGAACTTAATCTGGAATTGAAGAAATACCTCGGAATCTGACCGTTGTTGTTGATTGTAAAGAAATGCCGCACTACTTTGAGAATGGGAGAGCCATTCTTAAGGTGGTGCTTTTTATATAATAATTTTTTAATGATGAGAATATGATGATAGAAATCATTGTGATCAGTATTGTAGCGCTTGTCCTCGGCGGAGGAGGGAGCTGGTATCTGATACAAAAACAGACCAAAACGAAGTTTGCAGCAATTATACGGGAGGCTGAAGCTGAAGCCGAAGTGATTAAAAAGAATAAACTGCTCGAGATCAAAGAGAAGTTTATCAACATGAAAGCGGAGCTTGAAAAACAGATCAACGCACGCAATGCGAAGATTCAACAGATCGAAAACAAGCTGAAACAGCGCGAGATCCAGTTGAACCAGAAACAAGAGGAGATCGCTCGCCGCAAGCAGGAGGTGGACGCGACTAAAGAGAACCTGGAAGCTCAACTGGAGCTTGTGGAGAAGAAGAAACAGGAAGTGGAGAAGGTACACCAACGGGAAATTGAACACCTGGAGATGATTTCGGGTATTTCGG
>JAQUZH010000114.1 GCA_028691445.1 Bacteroidales bacterium
CTCGTAGTTAAAATCCATCTTGATAATGTTATTGATTAGTTTGTCCACCCGTTGCATTCCTGATTCCATCTCACACTGCAATCGGGTCGGGGAGGTGCATCGGGAGGGATCACGATGCCAAAACAACTGCGTATGCCGCTCTTCGGGACATAATCTTCATACGGATAAGGATCCTCACGTTGAAGCTCTTCGTGAAGCCTCTGTTCCACTTTGAGACGTGTGGAAGTGCCCTGACGGATAAAGTTTGAGAAGTAGCTCTTCGCATCCCGAAGCGAACAGATATTCTCTTCAGTGCCCATCTCTTGGATATGATCCTTGAAACAGTGTGCGATCAAGAGCTCATTCTCCTCAAAACCCTCCTTCAAAGCAGATTGTCGGGCCACCAGACCACTCCACCGTTTGTCTTCAAAAGCCTGATCAATATACTTCTCCCATTTCGCTACAGGAAGTGGTTTCGTTTGCTCCTGAATCGTATCCTCGCTCACTGTTGCTGCTTTTTTTTCTTCTGAAGAAGAAGTTTTTATACTCTTTTCTACTCTACTCTTTTCTACTCTATTTGCTTCCTCTTCTGAAGAGTCCGTATGGCTGTTCTTCAGAGCTTTAGCAGCAGCACCTTTCTTACCATTCTCGGATGATTTGATTTTTTTAACATCATATGGTTGCATCCTTTTGATCAAACCGGGAGAATAAAACGATCCATCCTGGATGATAAACAGATCAAAGTCCGTGACCACTTTCATGAGTTTGGCGCATGAGATCTTCACTTGTCGGGCGAGCGACCGGATGGCGCTTAAGTTGCTGCGATATTCATCTTGCGCACGCAAGTGTTCGAGCAGTACCCAGTAAGCACCATACAATTCCGTACCACCTGATTCAATCAGATTCATCAGTTTGACATCTTTGAGAGCTAAAAGATCATGTTTGAGAAAGAGAACATTTTTCATATAAATTATTTTTAGAAAGGCCACTTCATTGTGCCCTTTGTTCAGTTACAAAAGTAGAACCCCCGAAAGGGCCAGTGACAGTCTTTGACAGTCTATGACAGTCTATGAAAGTCTTTGGTCAAAAAAAAGATGATAACGAGTAAAAAGAGTCGGTTTTTGACTAAAAAAACGCCGTTTTATGGAGCCAGATAAACCACCTTGGTTCCCTTGCCAAATCGTCGGATGAGTCCGTTTTCTATCCAACTGTTCAGGTCGCGGATGGCACGAGTTTTTGCACAACCCGTCAGCCGTTCATATTCCGTTCTTGTCATGCTGCTGTGAGTCTTCAGAAAAAGGAGCGCCATCGCGCGTTTTTCCTCTGCCGTTCGTTCCGGAATCGCCGCACTTTTCCTTTTGCGCAGCAACCGCATCCCCGCCATTTTCTCCTTCAGCCAGGTGCTGGCGCGAAACCGCACAGTACCAAACCTCACCGAAGCTGCATGGATCACAGTCTCCTCTTTTGATTCTTGACACTTCACCGAAGGAGAAAAGAAACCGATCCCCTCCAGTTCGACGCAGTTGCCCTCAGCCAACTGTCGCGCCATGGCTTCCGACACAGCCGAAAGCATGCCCGCCAGTTCGCCGCGGTTAAAAGTCGATGCATCGGCGATCTGATCGACCAATGTACTGGTTGACACCGTCTTTCCCTTTACTACCCTTGCATGCAGTTTGGGTGCCAAACCGCTCTCTGCTTTTCTGACCGGAGTCACAAATAAATCATACCATGCACTCATAAATAGATACTACAACGAGGTCCTTTTCCTCGGATAAATGAATCAATTGCTTACTGAAGAGATGCTTCTTACATACTGATCTTTGGAGCGTTTCACGTTCATGAAACGAAACAAACAACCTGATGGTTGGAGCGTCATATCCCTATAAAGGTACAACATTCTCAAGCCAAAAGCAAGTAAAATCGCTTAAATTATTGTATAAATTTAGAACTACTTAAAGAATTGACTATAGTAATCGAAAAGGTAGCCACCATACGAACCGAAAGCCTGGGGAGACTGACAATAGTGTAGCGTAAAGTATGGTAGAAAAAGAGAGAGGAAAAAGCTGTTGTTTGTCGCAAATAGTTGTTGTGATTGCGACAGATCTAACGATAAATGCGGATGCAAAGCATTGAAAATAAGATAATTCAGAGTATAAAAAGTGCGGATGCCAGTACGCTTTACAAAGCGCCCTTGTTCGCGTCATTCAGCATGTTTTTCCCTTCTGCCGTGTACATGAAATCAATGCGCGATTGGTAAGCCTTTTCAATCTTGCCGCGTACCATCTTCATGGTGCTGTTGATCATGAGGTTTTGTTCGGTAAACGGTTCGGATAAGACGGCAAAGGTGGCGGGAAGCCAACGGTCGGGGAACAAGGTGCTGAGCGTACCCCCTGTTTTATATTTGGCAATCTCCTCCTGTAAAATGCGTAAGGAGGCCTCCTTTCCCTCTTCGCTCTCAGGCTGGAGCTTCAGGTGTTTCAATCGGAGTCTCAATTGCTCTTTGTTGGGTACGATCAAGGCGGTGGTGTAGGGACTTTGATTGTTGTACAACATGACCTGGTCAATGTAAGGGGAGTGGCCCACCAAGGCTTCCTCAATGCCCTCCGGACTGTATTTCTCGCCGTCGCTGCCGATCAGCAAACTCTTGAAGCGTCCCAATACATACAGCAAGCCATCGTGACCGAGATAGCCTAGATCGCCCGTATAGAGCCATCCCTCGCGAACGGTCTCGGCTGTGGCTTCGGGGTTCTTCCAATAACCTGCCATCACATTTTCGCCGCGTATCACAATCTCGCCTTTTTCTCCGACAGGCAGTTCGTTTCCTTCAGCGTTCAAGATCTTTAGATCCAGAGGCTGCACCAATACTCCGCTGGAACCAAACCGATGTTTGTATGGACCGTTGGAAGAGATGATCGGGGTTGCTTCGCTGAGGCCATATCCCTGATACATCGGGATGCCGATGGCATAAAAGAATTCCTGTAGGTCTTTGCCCAATAATGCGCCACCCCCGACGAAAAACCGGAGTTCGCCGCCAAAGTTCTCCCTGATCTTGGCGAAGAGCAGTTTGTCGAAAAGTGAAACCAGAGGCTTCAAAACGATTCTCCAGCCGGAGCCTTTTGTCAGTCCGTCGCCGTTGTAAAGAGTGCAGGTGCGGAGTGCTATGTGAAAGAGGAGAGAGGTAGCCTTCCCTTTGGAACGGATGGCTTGTTCGATGTTTTTACGGAAATTCTTAGCCAGAGCGGGAACGCTGAGGATCAGGTTGGGCTTCACCTCTTTGATATTCAAAGGGATATTCTTCAGCGACTCCATCGCGGTGCGGCCCGTTTGCACCGTTGCCACCGAACCGCCGACAGCCATAAAGATATAAAAGCCGACTACGTGCGCAAAGCAGTGATCGAGGGGTAGTATAATTAAGGTGCGCCAACTCTGATCCAGATCCATCAGCGTAAGAGCCTGTTCCACATTGGCGGTGTAGTTGCGATGGGTCAGGACGACTCCTTTCGGGTCGGCTGTCGTGCCGGATGTATAGGTGATGGTGGCGTAATCATCATTGCCAAGCGAACGGGCCACACGCAGAAACTCCTCTTCGGAATGACTCTCCAGATACTCCCTCCCTTTTTCGCGTATGGCGTTGATGCTGATCTCTTTCTCCTGATAGTCGGGCCTCTCATCCATCACGATGATCTGTCGGATGAGAGGCAGCTGATCGGCAATGGTTCGGATCTTCTTCAGCTGACTTACCGATACGAAGAGGTATTTAGCCTCGGCATGCGTCAGTCTGAAAAGCAGATCGTTACTCTCTTCCAGTTTGACGGAGAGCGGCACATTGACCGCTCCGGCATAGAAGAGCGCCAGTTCGCTCATGATCCACAGATTGCATCCTTCAGAAAGAAGCGCGATCTTGTCCCCTTTTTCTACCCCCAATGCCCGGAGTCCCGCACCCAGCAGATAGACCTCTTCTTTCACCTCTTGATAGGTGGTCGGCTCGAATCTATCGGATTTCTTTTCCAGCAGGAATATATTGTTGGCGAATTGACGGACGGACTGTTCGAACAAATCAATGAGTGTCTTTTGCATCTGATGACAGGATTAGCGTATAGAGCGCAAAGATACATATTTTGCCATTTTTACACGCATATCTCCTGATTATCGCGCTATCTGTTTCGCTGATAAGAGAAAAAGAGGAGCAATGCACTTGAAATATCAAAGAAATGGTTACCTTTGTACCCGCTTTTCGAACTCACTTTCGTGTGATGGGAAATAAAGGAGAGCAAAATAATCCTGATTTTTGAGTAACACAAACAATTAAACAAATGAAGACAATTGAAATTACAGGTACGCTGAGAGAAGAATTTGGTAAAACAACCTCTAAAGCATTGCGTAATGCAGGCTGTGTGCCTTGCGTTATTTATGGTGGTGAAGAAAACGTTCACTTTTTTGTAACCAATGAAGGAGTTCGTCACTTGGTTTATTCTCCAGATATTTACCTGGTCAATCTGACTGTAGGAGAGAAGAAATGTACAGCTATCTTGAAAGATCTTCAATTTCATCCGGTGAGCGATGCACTGTTGCATATCGACTTTATGGAAGTATTTGCTAACAAACCAATCATCATGAATGTTCCGGTTGTGTTGGAAGGTCTTGCTAAAGGTGTTCAAGCCGGTGGTAAGTTGACATTGGAGAAGAGAACAATTGCTGTGAAGGGATTCTACGGAGATATGCCTGAAAAACTGTTTGTTAAGGTAGATAACCTCGGCCTTGGTAAGACAATCCAGGTAGCTGAGTTGTCATTCGACAAACTGGAAATCGTTAGCCCGAAAGAGAATGTGGTATGTTCGGTTAAATTGACAAGAGCTGCAAGAGGTGCTGCTTCTGAAGGCAAATAATACGAATCTCTAACGAATGAAGTATCTGATTGTTGGTTTGGGTAACATTGGTGAAGAATATCAAAATACCCGCCACAACATAGGATTTAAAGTATTGGATGCCTTAGCTAAGGCATCCAATATTGTTTTTAGCGACAAACGTTACGGAGCTGTAGCCGAATTGTCGCTGAAAGGACGTACGTTGGTGCTCCTAAAGCCCTCTACCTATATGAATCTGAGTGGTAACGCGGTGCGCTATTGGTTGCAGCAGGAAAAGATCCCTATTGAGCAACTGCTGGTGATCGTAGATGACCTGGCGTTGCAACTGGGCACCTTGCGCCTGAAAAGCAAAGGGAGCGATGCCGGACACAACGGACTGAAGCATATTGCTCAGATCCTCGGCACACAAGCGTACAACCGTTTGCGCTTTGGTATCGGCAATGACTTCCCGAGAGGCGGACAGGTTGATTTTGTGCTCAGCTCGTTTAGTAAAGAAGAAGAGACCGCGCTGGTGCCCCGCATCGAAATGGCCTGTGATATCATTCGCTCTTTTGCTTTGGCAGGAGTGGAGAATACAATGAATCAATACAATAATAAGTAAACGATCAGACCGAATGGATAAGAATGAAGTACGTATTGATAAGTGGATGTGGGCGACCCGGATCTTTAAGTCGCGCACCATTGCGGTGGAAGCGTGCAAAAGAGGACGTGTCATGATTCAAAACATGCCTGCTAAAGCATCAAGGTGCGTCAAACTGGGCGATGTCGTTCAGGTGCGTAAGCCTCCGGTGACCTATTCTTTTCAGGTGGTGGGACTGATAGATCGCAGAGTAGGGGCTAAGTTGGTGACCGATTATTTGAAAGATGTGACTCCCAAGGAACAGCTGGAGGTGTTGGAAAATGCCCGACTGACAGGTTTTGTGGATCGTGCGCGAGGTACTGGCCGTCCAACAAAACGCGACAGGAGGGACCTGGAAAGCTTTTCTGAAGAGGGCTTCGAGGGCGATTTTGACTTTGACTTTGATTTTGATGGTGCAGAATAGTGAAGAAAGTCTTCAAATAATTTGCATAGTTAGATTTTAGTAGTACCTTTGCAACCGCAAAAGCGAAATGACTTTGTAGCTCAGTTGGTAGAGCAATTGACTCTTAATCAATGGGTCGAGGGTTCGAGTCCCTCCGAGGTCACGGAAAAGACAGTTACATCAAGTAGCTGTCTTTTTTTTGCGTTTATGGATAGAGAAGCCCATCTGTAGGGCGTTTAAGGGGGCAGTAGAAATTTAGTGGGGATATCCATATATCTTCGCAATCCTAAAAAGAAAGAACTTTCTATCTGCTACTCCGTGTAAGTTTGCCCTGAAAAGTTTAATTTTCGGATTGAAAGACTCCGCAGCTGCATTAGAAGTTCTATTGTTATAGAAGTTTAGAATATCATCATAGCGTTCATAGAAAGTAGCAGCTATGACATTGAAGGCTTTTATCTTTGATTCATCTACTTTATTATACCATTGGGCCATACTTAGGCTTGCGGCGTCTTTCATTGTGTTTTTGGAGAATATCATTCGCAATGAATGAGACAGTCCATAGGCTATTTGGATATCTGGATATTCGTCAAATAAGATATTAGCCCTCTCTTTTTGTATTTCCGTCCATTTGTTTGCAGATTTGAACAAGAGGTATCTGCTTCTAATCAGCAGCTCTGGACGAGTATCTCCGTTTGGAAACCGGTAAGGTGTATATGTCTTTCCTGCCTGTTTACATTCTTCCATTTCTTCATTGCTTTGCTGGAGTGCATCCCAGCGATGGGCGACACGAATCTCCTGCACGGCATCACAGGCGAGTTTCTGTATCACATCCTCAGATCTGGTTCCTGCGGTAACAGCTACAAGGCTTCTGTCACGACCATGTTGGTCACGGTTGGTGACAAAAGTATATAGTTCGCCATTCGATAGGGACGATTCATCTATAGCTAGATGCGGGCCGATATTTTCCGGGAACAAGATCCATTCATCAGCATGGGAAAGTTGCTCCCAATCCCTAAAACCACTGAGCGTTTCCTTGTATTGTTTCTCGAAAGTATGACCGTTTATATGGTAGTACTCCTCAAGCGTACGGCAGGTCACTGGGGATGTCTCCATACGTTTCTTTTAAAAAAGCTCCAAATTCTTTGGAGTAACGGGTGCCTTTACAAACAACATCAAGATGAATGGGAATGCTGAAACTCTTGCCGGTACGTATGTCTGTCCAGCGACGGCGGCGTATCTTTAAGATGACCTTATGGTCACGGATCGGAAAGTCTGTCACACTCACTGCTTCCATAAAACAAAGATCGGTATTTTTGTCAACAAGTCAACCTATCCCCACGAAATTTCTACTGCCCCGGGATCCCAGAATGTTTCTTCAAAACCTGATGAAAAGTTACAGCATAAATTCTTGCTTGATCTTATCCAAAAAATCTAGCTTCTCCCAAGTGAACAGTTCCACTTCAATTTCTTTATCAGGCATATAGCGAGAGGTGAACTGTTTTTTTACAATTTGAGGTTCGCGTCCCATATGTCCATAAGAAGCTGTCTCTAAATAAATAGGGTTACGAAGTTTCAGACGTTCCTCAATAGCCTTGGGTCGCATATCAAATAGCTTATCTACTTTTTGAGCAATTTCGCTATCAACCATTCTCACTTTACCAGTACCAAATGTATTGATGAAAATATTCATAGGTCTGGCTATCCCTATAGCATAAGCCACTTGAACCAGAACTTCATCAGCAACACCAGCTGCTACGAGATTCTTTGCAATGTGACGGGCTGCATAGGCAGCTGAACGATCCACTTTTGAAGGATCTTTGCCAGAGAATGCTCCACCTCCATGCGCACCTTTACCACCATATGTATCCACTATAATCTTACGTCCGGTAAGACCGGTATCTCCATGAGGCCCACCAATAACAAATTTCCCGGTAGGATTTACAAAATATTTGGGCTCTCCATTAAACAAACTACGTTCACGTTTTGATAGTCTTCCTTTTACACGCGGCATCAGAATATTGATCACATCGTCCTTTATCTTCTCAACCATTTGTTCGTCAGCAAGCTGCTGAGATTGCGGAGTTTCATCAACAGGAAGATAAAACTCATCATGTTGAGTCGAAACTACGATAGTATCAATACGAACAGGACAGTTTTTGTCATCATATTCAATGGTTACCTGAGATTTTGCATCCGGACGAAGGTATTTCATTTTCTTTCCCTCACGACGAATAGCTGCTAGCTCCCTCAATATCAAGTGCGCCAAATCAAGAGCCATTGGCATGTAGTTTTCTGTTTCATTGGTAGCATAACCAAACATCATCCCCTGGTCACCAGCTCCTTGATCCATCGGGTTTTCACGTTCAACGCCACGATTGATATCAGCACTTTGTTCATGTATTGCAGAAAATATGCCGCATGAATTACCATCAAACTTATATTCTGCCTTGGTGTATCCAATCTTATTGATTACATCGCGGGCAACTTGTTGAAGATCTACATAAGCAGTTGATTTTACTTCTCCGGCTACAATTACTTGTCCTGTTGTCACAAGAGTCTCACAAGCAACTTTTGATTCTGAGTCATAAGCCAACAGTTGATCTAAAACTGCATCTGAAATTTGATCAGCAACCTTATCAGGATGTCCTTCTGATACTGATTCTGAGGTAAATAAATATCCCATCTTAGTACGTATTTATATTATAAGTTAGCATTAATAACGGTAATGATCGGCTTTATACGGACCATCCTGAGATACTC
>JAQUZH010000115.1 GCA_028691445.1 Bacteroidales bacterium
ATGATGACGGCTGCTCGCACAGCTCCGAAAGGGAAAGGGGTAGATATCATTGAAATAGCAATGATAACGGATGGCGATATTAACAGGGTTTCTTCGGAAATGCTCAAAATCAATACAGAGACGGGGTTGAAGTTTCTGTTGAGGGATGCCGAGAATATCCTGCAGGCAGAAGCTATTTTGATCGTTGGCACCAGACAAAAAGTGCATGCCTTGAACTGTGGTCACTGCGGCTATCCCACTTGTAGTGAAAAACCGGCAAAGGTTCCTTGTGCTATCAATATCGTTGACGTTGGTATTGCCATCGGTTCGGCTTGCGCCACTGCGGCAGACAACAGATTAGATACCCGCGTCATGTTTTCTGCCGGACTGGCTGCTCAACGTTTAGGTTATCTGGGCGATTGTTCTTGTGTGATGGCTATTCCGGTGAGTGCCTCGTCCAAGAATCCTTTCTTTGACCGCAAGCGAAAAGAGGATTCATCTGAGAACTTCCACTCGGAAATATATTAACATGCATACCAATATCCACAGCACGACACACTTCTGACTGTTTGTGGAATAAACAACCGATCGTACCATGTCACAACTAACGGTATATAGAGCTTCTGCAGGATCAGGTAAGACCTTTCGTCTAACGGCTGAATACCTCAAACTGATACTCCTCGCTCCGCGAAATTATACGCATATTCTCGCGGTCACCTTCACCAACAAGGCGACCAATGAGATGAAACAACGGATTCTTAGTGAGTTGTATGGCTTGGCATACGGTTGTACGTCAACTGTTCTTGAAACGTTGCTGAAGGAAACGTTAATGAGTGAAGAGGAAATACGCAATCGTGCAAAGGAGACTCTTAGTCACATGTTGCACGATTATAGCCGGTTTAAAGTAGAAACGATCGACAGCTTCTTCCAATCGATCTTAAGATCCTTGGCTAAGGAACTTGGCTTGGGGGCATACCTTAATATTATGCTGGATAGCAAAGAGGTACTCAGCGATAGCGTGGATCGTCTGATCGAATCGACACACTCCAATAAACAGCTGCTCAATTGGATCAGTAAATATATCGAGGAACAGATCAGTGAAGGTAAAAACTGGAGGGTAGACAAAGATCTGAAAGAGTTTGGAAAATCGATCTTTTTGGAAGTCTATCAGGCAAAGGAGAAAGAACTGGCTTTAAAGCTCTCGGATAAAAATTATCTGAACAGATACAAAAATGATCTTCGGTTGCTCGCAGAGAATGCGAAGATAGAATTGATGGATAGGGCTGAAGAGTTCTTTCGTGTCCTTGAAACAAATGGATTGGCCATCACTGATCTTTCATACGGAGAGAGTGGCGCGGCCGGATACTTTCGAAAAATTCGTGACGGAGAGTTTGGTTCGAATATAGCTGGAACAAGAGCAAGAAAAGCAATGGAAGATGCCGGGGGATGGTTTAGTAAAGCGAATCTAAAGAACGCGGCATTTCAATCGCTGGCAGATACGCTCCTGGTTCCGCTTATCAATGAGACGGAAGAGTTAAGAGAACGCAAGGCTGTCATTATCCATTCATCGACACTATCTACCAAACAGATAAACAACATCGGACTTCTTTCCGACATCAGCAAGGAAGTGCGCCTGCTCAACAAAGAAAGCAACAGGTTTCTGCTTGCCGATACTGCCTCCCTACTCCATTCCATGCTTGGTGACAGTGATGCGTCATTCATCTATGAAAAGACAGGTACGGTATTGAATCATATCATGATCGATGAGTTTCAGGACACCTCTCATATGCAGTGGGAAAACTTTCGTCCCCTCTTACTCGAAGGTTTGTCTCAAGGATACGAGAGTCTGATCGTAGGCGACGAGAAGCAGTCTATCTATCGGTGGCGTAATACGGACTGGCGCATCCTGAACAACATTGAAAAAGATCCGCGACTGAAGAATAATGTAATCTCAAAACAGTTGGACACCAACTGGCGCAGCGAACAAACCGTTGTGGAGTTCAACAACGAACTCTTCAAAGAGGCGCTCTCAATGCTTAACGGAAAGTCTGAGACAGAATACGATGAGCCTTGTGCTGAGTTGGTAAGTGCTTATGCTACGATTTATCAGGAACATTCAAAAAAAGAGCGGAAAGGTTTTGCAGAGATAGATTTTCTTCTGAAAACCGATGAGAATAGTTATGAAGAGGTTGTCTGCAACGAACTCATCGCTAAAGTGGAGCTTCTTCAGGAAAAAGGTGTACGTGCCGGCGAGATTGCTATTCTGGTACGCAAAAACAAATTTATTCCCAACATTGCGGCCTACTTCAGTACCTACAAAGCTAAAGAAGGCAAAGCCGGCTATTGTTATGATATCGTTTCCGACGAAGCTTTTCGACTGGATGCTTCTTTGGCTGTCACATTGCTCATTGACTGCATCCGATTGTTATCAGACAGCAGTAATCCGCTTTTCATCACCCAACTGCTACTCACGTGGACTGAAGATGTAAAAAAAGAAAAGGATGTTTGTCAGAAGCTGTTTCTCTCTCCCGATGCTCTGCATACACATTTTAATGAGTATCTTCCGTCTGAGTTTGTTCGACGTATGGAAGAACTCCGTAGAATGCCCCTTTATGAACTTTTCGAGGAGCTCTCCTTGTTGTTTGAAATTGAGAAAATGGCTAATCAGGAGAGTTATCTCTTTACATTCTTTGATAAAGTCAGCGAGTTTTTGACTGATAACAAATCGGACATACGCACCTTTCTCGATTATTGGGAAAAGAAACTGAAAGATGTCACTATTGCCACGGGCAACGAGGTGGATGGCATTCGTATCCTCTCCATTCACAAGTCGAAAGGGTTGGAATTCCATTCTGTGCTGGTACCTTTCTGCGACTGGAAACTGGGTAGTGAAGTAAATAACAGCACGGTATGGTGCTCTCCACAAGAACAGCCTTATGATGGATTGGATCTGCTGCCTATTACATACAGTGACCAAATGAAAGAATCAGTCTATGCGCAAGACCATAAGCAGGAAACGGTTCAACTCTGGACAGATAGTCTGAATCTGTTGTATGTCGCACTCACAAGAGCTCGTGCCAATCTTATCATCCTTTGTAAAGGTCTGGATCCGGACGCAAAAAAACAAGATTCATTTTCAACTATCTCCGACTTAATCCGCTATACTTTGATAACCGGTGAGAGTACGTTGCTTTCTCATGGATACAATGCGGTGGATCAACATTTTGAAGTAGGCGAGATTGTCGCCGGCAAACCGAAAGAGACAAAGAGAAGAGTAGAGCAAGGCAAGGTTAATAAGTTTGATTTCAAACCTGAAACGCTGGAAGTTCCCTTCCGTTCGTATCCGGGAAAGGGTAAGTTCCGGCAGTCCAACCAATCGAGACTCTTCATCGCTGAGGGGGTCCTGACTACACCTGTCAATCATCTGTTGGACCGAGGCAAATTGCTACACGAACTTTTTGCCACCATCCGAACCAAAGAGGAAGCTGTTCCTGCTGTTCTGAAGTTTGTTTCTGAGGGACTGATCCGACTGGAAGAAAAAGACGAATACATAGACTATGTTCAGGAAGCTCTCACACATCCAAGGGTTCAAGAGTGGTACAGCGGCAAGTACAGACTGTTTACGAGTGTACCATTCTCTTCAAAGAGGGAGAAGGTCCGGAGGTACTCAGCAAACGTCCCGACCGTGTAATGCTGAGCGACGAAGCCATGATTGTTGTGGATTTCAAGTTTGGCAAACCGGAAAAGAAATACAGGCAACAGGTTGCAATGTATTGCGAACTGCTTCTTCAAATGGGTTATAAGAACATCTCCGGCTATCTCTGGTATGTAGATGATAAACAAATCGACGCTATTAACACCGCTCAACTGCTATGATACAAGATATGACTCCACGCTTCCTCCAACTGGTTGCAAATGACCTGTACCGTAAGTTTAACGGCGACCTGGCCGATATTGTTGTGGTTTTTCCCAACAACCGCGCAAGACTCTTTTTCAGCGAGGAACTTTTCCGCGCTGGCTCCGGCTCACCGGTATGGTCACCCTCTTATATGACGATCAGCGAACTTATCCGCTCTGAATCACCGTCTACTCTTGCCGATCCATTACAGCTGATCAGCATGCTTTACAAGGTATATTGTAAAGAAACGGGCATGAAAGAGAGCTTTGACGAGTTTTATTTCTGGGGAGAGATTCTGCTCAATGATTTTGATGACGTTGATAAGAATATGACGGATGCCAAACAGCTCTTCACCAATGTCGAGGAACTGAATGCCTATCAAAATAATCTTGATTATCTCACTGGCGAACAGAAAGAGGAACTGAAACGCTTCTTCGGTCATTTTGATCCGGAGCATCGCACCGAATTAAAAAACCGTTTCGCCACTGTATGGAACAAATTACTTTCAGTTTACCTCTCTTTCCGCCAGACTTTGTATGATGAAGGCATTGCTTATGAGGGAATGGTCTACAGAGAGGCTGTGGAAAAACTACTACGGGAAGGAACAGAAGCGCTTACCTATCACACGTATGTCTTTGTCGGCTTCAATGTACTCAATGTGGCCGAAACACGTTTCTTCAAACTGATGCAAGACGCTGGAAAGGGAATCTTCTATTGGGACTATGATCTGTACTTCCTGAATAACCCACAACACGAGGCTGCTACCTTTCTGCGTAAGAATCTCGAACTCTTCCCCAATCAGCTGGGGAAAGAACACTTTGATATCTTTCAGAAACAAGAGAAGACCATTACGCTCATCGCTGCCTCAACCGAAAACGCACAGGCACGTTACCTACCACAATGGGTAGAAGAGCTTTCCCAAAAGGGATCCTTTGTTCCCTCTCAGTCTGCCGTCGTGCTCTGTAACGAAAACCTCTTGCTTCCTGTGCTTCATGCCATTCCACAAGAGATCTCCGATATCAACGTGACAATGGGATTCCCTTTGGCACAAACCCCGTTATACGATCTGATTGATTCGCTGGTCACAATGCAAACGAAAGGATTCGATGCCTCATCCGGCAAATACCGCTATTCATACCTGCTTCCGGTGCTGCGCCATTCATATATAACCAAACTCACTCCCCGGGCAATGGAGTTAGAAGAGCATTTGACAAAGAATAAATCTTTCTTCCCGAAAGCAACTGAGTTGCATAAAGATGAAATGCTTACTCTTCTTTTTTCACCGGCAGAGAACTCTGTGTTGCTGGCTGATTATCTTTTGAACATTCTCACGCAACTTACTTCTTGCTTTAAGCCATCAGGAACAAGCGACAACGAACAGCTGGAGGAAGATGACTTTCTGGGTAAGGAATCACTCTTGAAAGCCTATTTGCTAATCAATCGCCTGCGTTCACTGATGCAGATGGAAGATATTGAACTGAGAAACACAACATTCGTGCGGTTGCTGCAACAAATGTTGTCTGTCGCAACCATTCCGTTCAACGGCGAACCGGTACGCGGTTTGCAAATCATGGGTGTGTTGGAGACTCGTAATCTCGACTTTGATAATCTGCTGTTGCTGTCTGTCAACGAAGGAATGCTGCCTAAGGCGGCAAACGAGAACTCGTTTATTCCCTATCTGTTGCGTAAGACATTTGGACTGACCACGATCGAGCACACGAATTCGCTCTATGCCTATTACTTCTTCCGCGTCCTTCAACGGGCTAAACAGATCACACTGATGTATAATACTTCTTGCGATGGAATGAATCGAGGTGAAATGAGTCGTTTCCTTCTACAGCTTCTCGCAGAAAGTAATTTTCAGGTACGTCAAATGGAAATACACTCCGTTGTGTCTGCTCCGATGGAAAAGACAATCACGATTCCTAAAACAGAGGAACTGATGAAAAGTCTGCACCAGAGATACAACACTGCATGTAATCCAAAAGCAACAAAGCTCTCCCCTTCCGCGCTGAACAAATTGATTGACTGTTCGCTGCAATTCTATTTTCACTACCTCGCCGGACTGAAGCAGGAAGATGAAACAACAGAAGAAATTGACAATGCGATGTTTGGTATTATCTTCCATAAAAGCGCCGAACTGCTCTATCATGAGATCAAAACACGCACGGGTGGGATTGTTACAAAAGAGTATCTGGAACAGTGCGAAAAGAGTCCCTTATTGGTTGAGAATATTGTCCATCAAGCTTTTTCAGACTCATTCTTCAAAAAAGACACACCGCTTGAAGATTACAATGGTCTGCAACTGATCAACCGGAAAGTAGTGATTGACTTCATGCACACGCTAATCAAACTGGATAAGGAATATGCTCCTTTCACCCTTGTGGCGATGGAATATAATCAGGCAAATGAACTCATTACTGTGGAGACACCCTCTGGCAATGTCGCTCTGCGGATCGGAGGAATCGTCGATCGTATCGATCTAAAAGAAGGAACACTACGGGTCGTTGATTACAAGACCGGAGGCTCACCTTTAAAGCTGTCTGCTATTGAGGCACTCTTCGAACAAAAAAAGAATCGCCCCAACTACATTTTTCAGGCCTTTCTCTACAGTTTGATTCTGCTGCATAAAGGAGAATATAAACAGATTGCCCCTATCCTACTTTACATTCACAAAGCAAGTGTAGACGGTTATTCTCCTGCTATTGAGATGACAGGCAAAGGCCCTGTTACAGACATCAAAGAAATCGAAGAGGAGTATATTCAGCAGCTGAATAAGTTGTTGAGCGACCTCTTCGACCCCGATATCCCTTTTAAGCAAACGACAGTAGAAGAGAATTGCACCTATTGTGATTTTAAAAACATGTGCAGGAGATAAAAGACAGTTTGCGAATCCACTGACAACAAATAAATCGTTAGAATAGTACAATTAAACCACTTAATCACACAGGAAACAATGAAGAACAAAATGAGAAGAAAAGTATTTGTTTTGATGGTAGCCATGCTGACTCTGACTACGCAAGTCTCGATGTCACAGCAACAGCGCCCCGGACCGCAGCCCGCTCCTGAGACAGGAGAAAAGTTTAAAATAGGAATGGCTGGTTATACCTTTGCAAAGTTTGATATCGATAAAACGCTTGAGACTATGCAGCGAGCTGATGTTCATTACCTTTGCATCAAAGATTTTCACCTTCCGCTCACAAGCACAGACGAACAAATCGCCGCATTTCACGCCAAACTTCAATCAAAAGGAGTAACAGGTTATGCCGTTGGTCCGATCTATATGAAATCAGAAGCTGAAATCGATCAAGCGTTCGAATATGCAAAACGAGTAGGTGTCACACTGATTGTCGGAGTTCCCAACTATGACCTTCTACCTTATGTAGATAAAAAAGTCAAAGAGTATAATTTCCATTATGCCATTCATCTCCATGGACCGGATATTGCAACCTATCCCGACGCAGAAGATGTTTGGAATCACGTAAAAGGTTTGGATCCGAGAATTGGTATGTGTTTGGATATTGGTCATGACACAAGAAATGGCAAAGATCCGGTTGCAGATCTGAAGAAATATAAATCACGTGTCTTTGACATCCATATCAAAGATGTAACAGGAACCACAAAACTAGGATACTCACTTGAAGTAGGTCGTGGCATCATTGATTTCCCGGCATTCGTAAAGATGCTTCGTAAAGTGGGATATTCAGGCATGTGCAGTCTCGAACACGAAAAAGACATGTCCGATCCATTTATGGGCATTGCAGAATCGATTGGTTATTTCAGAGGAGTGATCCGTTCGGTCAAAAAATAAGCAGGCTACACACTGCCTATTATAATACACAGAAAGAGCGGTATTTCTACCGCTCTTTCTGTGTATATAGAAGGTTATGGTCGTTCTTTCCACTCCCCATTCGCTTTGATCAGTGCAATCAGTTTGTCGACAGCCTCCTCTTCAGGTATATTCTTTTCGATACAGACTTTTCCTTTATACAGGCTTATTTTGCCACGAGCAGCACCCACGTAGCCATAATCCGCATCCGCCATCTCTCCGGGACCATTCACGATACAGCCCATAATACCAATTTTCAGGCCGGTCAGATGTGAAGTAGCCGCTTTGACTCGGGCTATGGTCTGTTGCAAGTCAAACAACGTGCGGCCACATCCCGGACAAGAGATATATTCCGTTTTGGTGACACGTTTACGTGCCGCCTGTAAAATGCCAAAAGAGAGTGAGACCAGAGCCTCAGCCGGTATTGTACCTTCATTATGAAGACAAATTCCATCCGCAAGGCCATCCATAAAGAAGAGACCCAAATCCGCAGCCGCTTTCAACTGAAGATCTTCCTGACAATCCTCCTGATAGGTACGTGAAAGCACCACAGGCACAGTACAATCTGCTTTCATCAGTTGGAAAATCGCAGCCCTTTGTTCACCCACACCATTGCGATGGGTTGTTTCAAGTAACAAAACAGCACGTTCATCCTTTTGCATCGTTGCAATCAGTTCGTAGGTCAGTGCGGTATAATCGCTCCGATAAAAATGCAAACCACCGGCATCGATAACAGAAGTAGAAACCTGATTAGGAAGCACGACATCCGCTTTCAGCAAATCAGAAACATGTTGAGGATCCCGACTCACAACAAGCGGGAAGGTCAGATTGCATCCGGGGATTGTTCGTACCTCTCGACGAAACAAAGGGCCATCCGTTAACGTAGAGAATACCGGACAATAACCAGAGATATAG